>NZ_JALBWT010000087.1:0-741 GCF_023845525.1 Sinobaca sp. H24 | reverse complement strand
ATTATAGAGGGGGATATACTATGATTGAAAGTGCAATGGAAGCCTTACGTATTGTATTAGATCCATCCAGGGTTTTATTCATGTGCCTTGGCATTGGACTAGGCATTGTAGTTGGACTGCTGCCAGGTTTAGGCGGAACAGTAGGCATGTCACTTTTACTGCCGTTTGTATTCGGAATGGACCCTTTTGTCGGGACAGCCCTGTTAATTGGTATGGTAGCCGTTGTTCATACGGGAGATACCTTTCCTTCTGTATTGCTTGGGATCCCAGGCTCTTCCGGATCTCAGGCAACTATTATGGACGGATATCCTTTAGCTAAAAAAGGGGAAGCATCTAGGGCTATGGGTGCTGCATTATTTTGTTCAATGATAGGCGGGGTTATAGGAGGAGTTGCTCTCTATCTGGCTATTCCGATCGCTGCTCCGCTGATCACTAGTTTCAATTCACCGGTTTTTTTTATGTTAACGATGCTTGGACTTAGCATGGCCGGCCTTTTAGCTGGAGATTCACCGGCTAAAGGAGCCCTATCAGGTTTAATGGGATTAATGATCGGTTCTGTGGGAAGTGCTCCTGCTATTACGGAGTACCGGTATACCTTTGATTTCCTTTACCTTTCTAATGGTCTTTCCCTGCCAGTTGTCGCTTTGGCTATCTTTGCCTTTCCAATTTTAATTACTATGCTGACCCATAAGGGGAGCGTAGCTGAGGCGAATCGCTTGAAAGGCGGGGTCCTAAAAGGAG
>NZ_JALBWT010000086.1:0-1500 GCF_023845525.1 Sinobaca sp. H24 | reverse complement strand
CGCGGCTCCCCTCTCGCCGCCGCTCCCTGGTTCTTTGCCCCTGGCTCGCGCCCCCGCCCCCCCGCCCCGCCCGCCCTGCGTCTGCCGGCGCCCGCTGTTTTTTTCCGGCCCCCCGGTTCCGTCCGCCCGGGCGCCCGGTGGCTGCCTTGGCCCTCGGCGCCGCTGCCGGCCGCGCCGCCCGGCGCTCCGCCCCGCGGCGCTGTCCGTGCGCTGTGCGGCGGGGCTGTCCGCCTGGGGGCCCCCTCTCGTTCCTCCGCTCGTCTTTCTCCCTGCCCCCCTCGGGTCGCTCCCGGCCGCCCTGGGGCCCTGCCCCTCTTCGTCCCCGCGGCCGCGCCCGCCCCTGCGCTTTCCTGCGTCGCGGCGCGCGCCCCGGCCTCCGCCCCCCCGGCTGCTTGCCTCCTGGGTTGTCGGCCCCTCCCTCGGCGTTCTCCCGCTCCGCGCTCGGCGCCGCGGCCTGGCCCGGCCCGCCGGCTCCGGTCCCCGCCCGGTCGCCGCCCTCGCTGCTCCTCCGGCGTGGCTCCTGCGTCCGGCGGGCCCCGCGCCCTCCGTCGGCCTCCGGGCGGCCCCTCTCCCCCGGCTCCCCTCCCTCGTGCCCGCTCGTGCCCCCGTCCCGTGCGGGCCCGGTGCCCCGCCCCCGGCCGGGGCGTGCCCCCGCTCCTGCCCCGTGTGCCTCCCCGTCGTCGCCGCCCGTTTCTGGGTGCCGGCGTGCCTTTTGTCGCCTGCCCCGGCGCGTTCCGCTCGTCTGCCCGGTTCCGCCGCCGCGGCGGCGCCGCCGCGCCCGCGCGTCTTCCCCGGCGTCTTCGTCTGCGGTCGTCGCCCGCCCCCGGGTGCTCTCCCCCTGTCCCGGGTGCCGGTCGGGTCCCCCTCCTGGCGGCCCGCCCCCCGCCCGTTGCCCCTTGCGGGGCTGCGGTGTGGGTCGCGGTGCCCTGCCCCTCGCCCTCGGCGCTCGCTGGTTCTCCCCGCCCTCGCTTTCGGGCTCGCCTCGGCTCCGCGTCCTGGCGGTCGCGCCCTGCTTGGCCGCGGGGCCCTTCCCGGGTTCCCGCCTTCCGTCCCCTCCGCCTGCCCGCGCCTTGTTGTCCGGGCGTCCGCCTGCGCGTGCTCCGCTCCGTCGTCGCGCGGGCCCCCGCCCCGCCCCCCGCTCCGGTCCCTCCCTCCGCCTTCCGTGGCCCCGGCTGTGGCGTTGCTTCGCCCCCTCGGCTGTTGGCTTCGCCGCCGCCCCCCTTGCCCGCGTGCGTCCTCGCTCCCTCGTCGCGTGCCTCTGCGCCGCCCCTGTCCCGGGGCTCCCTGCGGTCCCGCGCTGTGGCGGCTCCCCCTTGGGGGCTCGTGGTCGGGGCGCGTTCCCGGGGCCGTCCCGCCCGCCCGTGCGGCCTGGTGGCGCGCCTGGCCGTGCGCCTGCCGGTCTGCGTCCCGCCCCGCCGGGTGCGCCTCCCTTCCGTCGCCCCCCCCGGTTTCCTGCGGCCGGTTCGTCCGCTCCGGGTTCGTCGGGTCCTCCGCCGCGGC
>NZ_JALBWT010000085.1:0-1986 GCF_023845525.1 Sinobaca sp. H24 | reverse complement strand
CCCCGCCTCTTCCCCCTTCTTGCCCTGGGCCCGCTGCTTGCCGTCGCCCGGCCCCGTCCTCCTTTCCCCGGGGGTCGCCCCCCCTTCTCCTCGGCGCCCCGCGCTTCCCTTCCGTGTTCGGCCTGGGCCCGGGTGGGCCCTCTTGGCCGTTGTCCCGGCCCCCTCGGGCCCCGGTGGTTCCTTCCCCCCTGGCTCGCGCCCTCCGCCTGGCCCCCGTGTTTGGCTCCGTCCTCGCTCGCTTCGTCTCTGTCCGCTGCCTGCGTCGCCGCCCGTCCCCCTCCGCCCTCTCTCCCTTGTCCTCTCCCCGGGCTCTTCCTCCCTTGCGTGCTGGGCCCTCTCCTCTCGCGGGGGCTTCCTGCTTCGCTGCTTTCCGCCCTTCTCCCGTCCCCCCGTCGCTCCCCCGCGCTGCTCCTGGCGGCCCCCTGGTCCCCCCGCGGTGTGTCCCTCCCGGTCCTCTCGTCCTCCGGCCCGCTCCTCTCCCTTTCCCCCGCCCGCGCCGGCTCGGGCCCGCCCTGTCTCCCGCCGTTCTGCCCCCGCTCGCGTCCCGCTTTCCTGGGCGCCCCGCCCCCCCTTGGGCCCTCCTTCCGCCCCCGGCTGCGCTGCGCCGCCCTCGCGGTGCCCCCCTCCCCGTCGCTGTGGCCTCTTGGGGGCTCCGCCTGTTCTCCCCGGGTCGCTTTTCTCCGTTGCGCGCCGGCCCTTCCCTCCGGGCCCGCCGGCTCCCTCCGCCCGCCTTTCGTCTCTGCTCGCCTTGTCGGTCTCGCCGTCCCGCTCCCTTTTGCCTTTGCCCTCTGCGCCTGCTTTCCCCCCCTTCTGCGGGCCCCTTTGGGCGCCTCCGTTCCTGTTTCGGCGGCGCCCGCCCCCGTCCCCCTGCCCCCTGCCCCTGTCCCTGCTCCGGCTCCCGGCCCGCGGTTCGCCTCGTCGTCCCGCCCGGGTCGTCTCCCCCCGCCGCCCCCCGCCCTCGCGGTCCGGTTCCCCGGCTCCTCCCTCTCCTGTCCCGCCGTCCCCCCTCCCTCTCCCGCTCCCGTCCCGCTCCCTGGGGTCTTTCCGTCCTGTCGCGGGTCCCCTGCCTCTTCCCCGGTCCTCTCCTTTCCCCGGGTCTCTCGTTGCGCCCGTGCCCCGTCGTTGCCCCTTTCGTGCGGGTCGGCCCTTCCCCGCCCCGGCCTTTCGCTCCTTCGGCCCGTTCTCGTTCCGGCCGCCGTTTCCTGGGCTTCCTTCCCCGCTTCTCCCCCCGGGGCTCCCTCTCCTCTTCCCCTTCCCGCCCGGGCCGGTGTCCGCCCTCTCCTTCGCCTTGCGGCTTCGCCGCGCCCTGTGTTTTTGCTCCCCCGTCGCTTGGGCCTTTTCCCTGCGGCTCTCCTGGGCTCTTCCCCGCCCGCGCCCCCCTTCTCCCGCCGTTCCGGGGTCCTTTTGCCGCGTTCCTTCCCGCGCGTTCTCCCGCGCGTCTTCGCCTTCTCCTCCCCCCCCCTGTGTCGGTTTGCGGTCCGGGCCCCTTTTTCCTCGCTCGCGGCTTTTCTTGGCCGTGTCGGCTCGGGCCCTTCGGTCCTTCCTTTCCCTCGCCCTCGCCGCTCCGCCTTGCTGCCGCGCGGCTTTGCCTGCTCTTCGGCCTCCCGGCTTGGCCGTGCCTCTCCCGCCGCCCGCTTGCCCTCCTTCCTGCGTCCCCCCTTGCTCCCCTGGCCCGGCGGTGGTCCCGGCCTTTCCCCCTGTTTTCCGCCTCCGCCTTTCGGCCTCGGCTTCGGCCCCGCCTCCCCCTGCGCGGCCGCCCCTTCCTCCGGCCCCTTGGGTTTTCGCCGGCCGGGCTTCTCCCCCTTCTTTTCGTTCCTCCTCCCGGCCTTCTCCTTCCCGGCGCTCCCCCCGTCCTCCCGGTCTGGCTTTCCGCCCCTGGCCCGCTCCCCTCCCCCGCTCCCCCCGGGGGCTCCTCCCCCGCTTCGGTCCCGCCTTTCGCCCCGGTCCCTTTTCGGCGCCGCGTCCCTCGCCTCGTGCGCTCTTCCG
>NZ_JALBWT010000084.1:0-2160 GCF_023845525.1 Sinobaca sp. H24 | reverse complement strand
CGTAAAGCCGCTAAAACGGTAGGTAACGTAATTGGTAACTACCACCCGCACGGAGACAGCTCTGTGTATGAAGCGATGGTGCGTATGAGCCAGGACTGGAAGGTCCGCAATGCGCTCGTGCAGATGCACGGCAACAACGGTTCGGTGGATGGAGACCCGCCTGCCGCAATTGCGTTATACCGAGGCACGGCTGTCGGCTCTTTCTGCGAGCTTCTCCGTGATATTGAAAAAAGCACGGTCGAATATATTCCAAACTTCGATGATTCCCAGGAGGAGCCGGTCGTTCTGCCGGCGAGTACCCGAATCTGCTGGTTAATGGCTCCACCGGTATCAGTGCCGGTTACGCCACCGATATTCCTCCGCATCAGCTCGGAGAAGTAATTGATGCAGCCTTAATGATGATTGATAAGCCAGAAGCGGGCATAGAAGAACTGATGACGTATTAAAAGGACCGGATTTCCCGACCGGCGGCACGATTCAGGGGCTGGAAGGCATCCGCAGTGCCTACGAAACCGGTAAAGGGAAAGTAATGCTGCGAGCCAATGCAGAAATTGAAGAACTTCGCGGAGGACGCAAGCAGATTGTTTATTACGGAAATTCCCTATGACGTAGTGAAATCAAATCTTGTTAAAAAGATGGACGAAATCCGTTTGATAAAAAAATCGACGGTATCGCTGAAGTCCGGGATGATACGGATCGAACAGGACTCCGTATTGTAATTGAGCTTAAAAAAAGCCGATCCCGAAAACGTACTAACGTTTTTATACAAATCCACGGATCTGCAGATTGCCTATCATTTCAATATGGTGGCTATTTACAACCAGACGCCGCCAAGCTTATGGGACTTAAACCTTTGCTATCAGCTTATATTGACCACCAGCGCGAGGTCGTCACAAACCGGTCCCGTCATGAACTCGATAAAGCGGTCAAAAAGGCAGCATATTGTCGAAGGTCTGATTAAAGCCATATCGATTCTTGATGAAGTTATCGCATCCATACGGGAATCCAACGATAAGGCGGATGCCAAACGGAATCTGGAAGAAAAGTATTCCTTTACCCGAACAGGCCGAAGCGATCGTGAACCTGCAGCTGTACCGTTTAACCAACACCGACATTGTGACGCTTGAAAAAGAAGCAGATGCGCTCCGTAAAGAAATTACGCGTCTGGAAGGTATTCTTAAAAGCGACAAAAAGCTGATGGACGTGATTAAAAAAGAATTAACGCGGATACGCAAGCTGTATAATGATGAGCGTCTCACAAAAAATCGAAGAACATATCCAGGAGCTCAAGGTCGATATGGAGGGAATGATCCCTTCAGAAGACGTTATTATTACAGCAACACAGGAAGGCTATGTGAAACGTACGAGCATCCGCTCCTATTCGGCTTCCAAAGAAGAAAAGCCTGGAATGAAAGAAACCGATGAGCTTCTGTATTTCAGGGGAAATGAACACTACGGATACGCTGCTTGTTTACAAAGCGCGGCAGTATATATATATGCCGGTTCATCAGCTCTCCGAGATCCGCTGGAAAGATAACGGACAGCATATCGGCAACCTCGTGCAGCTGGAGGCCGGGGATGAGCTGATCAAAGCCCTGCCGATCCGTACATTTGATACAACAAATGAACTGTTGTTTATTACCAAACAGGGACTCGTGAAAAAAACACCGTTGAATGTGTATAAAGCTCAGCGCTATCCAAAGCGTTGACGGCAGTTAAGCTCAAAGACGGCGATCAGGTCACAGCAGTCCTTGAGCTGGAAAAAGAAACCGATCTATTTTAGCCAGCTCCTTCGGCTACGGACTGCGCTTTCCAATCGAGGATATTCCCGTAGTCGGTAAACAAGCGGCCGGCGTAAAGGGCATTAATCTAAAAGACGGGGACGAGGTCATTAACGCACTCCCGGTCGCCAATGACACGATGCTGGTTCTTGTGACACAGCGGGGCGCTGTAAAGAAAATGAGCGCCGGTGACTTTGAACAGGCAAAGCGGGCCACAAGGGACTTGTGATGATCCGCGAGCTTAAATCAAATCCTCATCGGATTATCGGCCTGTATGAAACAAACGGCGGTGATCAGGAAATTGTTCTCCGGACAGACAAAGGGGTCACACACACCGAGAACCTGAAACGATTTCGAAAAAATGACCGTTACAGCAGCG
>NZ_JALBWT010000083.1:0-2239 GCF_023845525.1 Sinobaca sp. H24 | reverse complement strand
ATCCCCGCTTGCCATTTGAAATTCAGGTATTCCAGTGGAAGAATACCTTCACCATTTGAAAAACACGGCTGGAAGCCTGCTAATAGATTAACATAACACAAACCACCGCTCTCCTTTTGGGAAAACGGTGTTTGAATACAATCATCCGGCTGGTTTATTATTTAGCGCCTATAGTGCCGGCATCAATTACAAAGCGGTATCTCACATCGAGGCCATTACTCTTTCATACGCTTCATCATCTGGTCCGCCGAAATTACTTCAATTTCCGAACCAATGCCATGTTCGGCGCAGAAATCGAGCATTTTCTGTGTTTCCGAATGCCGCCGATCATAGAACCTGCAAACGAGCGGCGTCCGCCGAGCAGGGAAAAAGACGTTCAGCGACAATGGTTCAGAAGGCGCACCTACGTTTACCAAAGCACCGTCCACGGTTAATAAGAAAGAAAGCATCTACGTCAATTTTGGCGCTGACTGTATTAATGATCAGATCAAATGTTCCTGCCAGCGTTTCAAAAGTAGAGGCATCACTCGTTGCGTAGTGTGATCGGCTCCAAGGCGCAGGCCGTCTTCTTTTTATGAGGGTCTGGGAAAGCACCGTAACCTCAGCTCCCATAGCGTTCGCAATTTTCACTCCCATATGGCCAGTCCCCAGTCCGACTACTGCTACTTTTTCCCCGGCCCGGCTCCCCAGCGGTTCAACGGCGAATAGGTAGTAATACCAGCGCACAAAATGCTGCAACGTCCAGCTCAATGCCTTCAGGAATATGAAGCACAAAATCCTCGGGCACTACGATATGAGTGGAATATCCTCCGTACGTATGGTCCCGTATTTGTCTACGTCGGCATACGTCATCGTTGCTCCCTTCAGACAGAACTGTTCTTCTCCCTTTTTACAGTTCTCACACTCTCCGCATGAATCAACCATACAGCCGACACCAACGCGGTCTCCGGATTTATATTTTTTACGTCCGCTCCTGTTTCCATAACGATGCGGCAATTTCATGGCCGGGTATAACAGGGTACGTTTCCTCTTTCCACTCGCTGTGGGCACAGTGAATATCAGAATGGCAGATGCCTGCATATTTAATTTCAATCAAAACGTCGCGGGAATCAAGATCGCGGCGCTCTACGTCATCGGCTCAAATTTTTCTGTCGGACCAGATACGCCTCTTGCATTTGCTTTTATCATTGAATAAAAACCTCCATGTATGATTATGTTTATTTACTAAAAGTAAGACGGCAATGTCATTCCATACCCTTTTCCTTCCGACATCAATCACGGACCCCTGCCGCGTCTGTAAAAATAAAATTTTCCCACACAAAAAAACAGCACCCTCAGGCGCTGTTTTTCTATTCGCTTGTGCATTCGTTCCGGGCTTCTTCATGAAGCAGATGAAGCACATCAACACTTAAGACTTCTGCTATTTTGTTTAGTACATTGATGGAAGGGTTCACTACTTTATTTTTTTCCAGATTGCTTAAATAGGAGCGTGATAAGCCGGAACGCTCGGCCAGGGCAGTGATCGTCAGCTGGTTTTTCTTTCGATAATGATGGATTCGGTTTCCAATCCCAATCATAATGCATTCCTTCTTCTTTATTCATTTTTATGGTTCACAGTCAGCATAGATAGCAGCCTCACACTGTCATTGTAGTAATTCCGATCCGAGTCTTCGTAGTCTACCGTCATCTTATCCCACAGCTGATTCAACCATTCCTGTTTCGACTCATCTATAGAAGCACCGGCAGCAAGCGGAGCGGTATAAACCATATCCGTATGCCCGGCCAGAGCTTCTCCTTCCAAAGTGTACCCCGCCTGAAACGAGGCCGGATCCCCATCAGCATGGGTTTCTGCCCATTCGTTTATCCGCTTCAGCTGTTCTCTTACCTGATTGTTTCCGGTAGTCTGGTAAGCTTCCGCCATTCTCCACGGAACTCTTGCTGCATTATAGGAATAATCGCCGTCGCTGTCACGTTCCAAAAACTGCGGCGGAGCCGGACTCCACTGTCCATCTTCGTAAATAAGAAAATCAGGCAGAAGGCCCGTGTCCGGGCTGTGCTCGTTCTGGACTTCTTCTGTCGTGTCTACAATCGCTTTTTCAACAACTTCCCATCTGTTGTCTTCAGCGGCTTCTGCAAAAACGGCGGCGTGTCCGCCCATCCAATCGGACGTTCTCGTAGCTTCACTGTACACAGGATCGTTGCCGCGCACCCAGTCACCGAGAAGAGGAAGATGCGTATC
>NZ_JALBWT010000082.1:0-2928 GCF_023845525.1 Sinobaca sp. H24 | reverse complement strand
AGGCAGCGATTACCGGGGCTGCGGTAGGTGCCGCGCTGACCGGCATGAAACCTGTATTGGAGCTGCAGTTTTCCGATTTTATTACGATTGCGATGGATCAGCTCGTAAACCAGGCGGCCAAAGTGCGCTACATGTACGGAGGCAAAGGCCATGTGCCTATGGTCGTACGCACCCCTTCCGGCTCCGGCACGGGTGCCGCGGCCCAGCATTCCCAGAGCCTCGAAGCCTGGGTGGCCCATATTCCGGGACTGAAAGTAGTGCAGCCCTCCACTGCCTATGATGCCAAAGGCCTTTTAAAAGCGGCGATGGAGGATCCGAATCCGGTTATTTTCTACGAGCATAAGGTACTGTACAAATCAAAATCGGACGTGCCGGAAGAAGAGTATACAATTCCGCTTGGAAAAGCAGACGTAAAAAAAGAAGGAACAGACGTTACGATTATCGCGACCGCCATTATGGTGCATAAGGCACTCGAAGCGGCAGAGGAGCTCGAAAAACGCGGCATAAGTGTGGAAGTCGTGGATCCAAGAACGCTCGTGCCGCTTGACGAAGAAACAATTATTGCGTCCGTGTCCAAAACCGGACGGGTGATTATTGTCCACGAAGCAGTAAAACGGGGAGGCTTCGGCGGTGAAATTGCCGGAGTGATTGCAGAAAGCGAAGCATTCGACTATCTGGATGCCCCTATCCGGCGCCTGGGAGCCCTCCCGATTCCGGTTCCTTATAATCCCGTGCTGGAAAAAGCGATGATTCCACAGGTGGAAGATATTATTAAAGCGGTGGAAGAAACCATGCGCGGAGCGTAAAGGAGGGAATACCATGGCGAAGGAAATTTTCATGCCAAAATTAAGCAGCACAATGGAAACGGGTACCCTGCTGCAGTGGTTTAAAGAAGAAGGAGACCAGGTGGCGGTAGGAGATCCGGTTTTTGAAATCATGACTGATAAGATAAATATAGAAGTGGAAGCCTATGAAGAAGGTATTCTGCTCAAAAGATACTATGGAGTGGATGAAGAAGTTCCGGTGAACGGTATTGTTGGCTACATTGGAAAAAAGGGAGAGGAAGTACCCGAACAGCCCGGAGAAACACCGGAGGATCCCGCAGTAGAAAAAGCGGAAGAAAAAGAAGCGGTCATCGAAAACACTTCGTCTCCGGAAGTGGAAGCGTCTTCTGATAAAAAGGTACGGGCTACGCCGGCAGCGAGAAAAAAAGCCGGTGCAACAGGAGTGCCGCTTCATACTTTACAGGGGAGCGGTCCAAACGGGCGGATTCATAAAAAGGATGTAGAAGTATCCGGACAGCAGCAAGAGCGCGTTACGCCGCTTGCAGAAAAAGTAGCTGCCGATAAGGGAGTAGATCTGGCAGGCGTTCAGGGAAGCGGACCAAATGGAAAAATCTACCGCAGGGACGTAGAGCTCCCGGCTGAAGAAGTCCCGGCAGCAGAAACGACTTCCACCGCCTATGAAGGGACACGCCGGTTTATCGGAGACCGGATGCAGCAGAGCAGCAGCGAAATTCCTCATGTCACATTAAATACTGAAATAGACGCTTCTGTATTGAAGAAGATGAGGACAGAGCTGCTTCCTGTCATTGAAAAGAAAACCGGAAAACGCCTGTCTTACAACGATATTCTCGTGAAAGCGCTCGGAGAAGTGCTGATTTCCCATCCGCAGGTAAATGCTACGTTTGAAAATAACAGTATTACCCTGCATCAGAAGGCCCATATCGGCATAGCCGTTGCAGCTGATTTTGGGCTGATGGTTCCTGTGCTGCGGGATGTAGAGAAAAAGAGCCTGTCTTTGATTGTGCAGGAAAGCAAGGAGCTTGCTGCAAAAGCCAGGGAAGGACGGACCAGGCCGGACGACATGAAGCAGGGCACTTTTACGATAAGCAACCTGGGAATGTACGCGGTCGATCATTTTAATCCAATTATTAATCAGCCTCAGGCGGCTATTCTCGGAGTAGGAAGACTGCATGATAAAGTAATTGCGGTAAACGGCACGGCAGAGGTCCGGCCTGTTCTGTCTCTCAGTCTTTCCTTTGACCATAGAATAATTGACGGGGCACCGGCTGCGGCTTTTCTAACAGAGCTGAAAGAAAAGCTGGAATCCCCATACCAGCTTTTAATATAGGAGGCGGAAAAAATGCAGACATACGATATTGTGATTGTTGGAGGAGGCCCGGGCGGCTACACGGCTGCGTCCCGGGCGGCTGCCCTCGGAAAGAAAACAGCGCTGGTGGAGGCGGCTGACCTTGGCGGAACGTGCCTGAACAGGGGATGTATCCCTTCCAAGACATATCTTCGTCATGCAGAAGCATACAGGGAAGTGCTTCACGCCGGTCAATTCGGCATTGAGACAGGAGAGGTCCGCTTTTCCTATGATTCCATGCTGAAGCGGAAAAACGATGTCATTCAGACGCTGCGCGGGGGCGTGGCGTCTTTAATGAAAGCCGGAAAAATTGATGTAATGGCAGGCTGGGGCACAGTTCATCCGGATTTAACCGTCAGCGTGGAGAATGCCGGCACGAAAACCGTCATTCAAGGGAAAAAAATTATTGCCGCGATGGGCTCAACGCCTGCCGTGCCTCCGATTAAAGGTATAGAGCAGGCCTCGTATCATACAAGCGATACCATTTTTGATATGGAGCGCATGCCGGAGCGTTTGACTATTATCGGGGCCGGCTATATTGGCGTGGAATTTGCCAGTATTTATGCCGCATTTGGTGTGGAGGTCACGCTTGTAGAAATGGCCGACCGGATTATTCCGCTTGAAGACAGTGATGCCGGTGATGAGCTGAAGCGGACCCTGCTCGATCAAAACGTAACAATTCTTACGAATACCGCAGTAGAGGAAATAAAAGACGGCACTAATACAGTCATTAATAAAGACGGCAGCCGCTCTGTTCTGGAAGCGGATGTGCTGCTG
>NZ_JALBWT010000081.1:0-3208 GCF_023845525.1 Sinobaca sp. H24 | reverse complement strand
CTCACATGAAACTTTTCTATGTTTTGCATCTTTATTACCCTCCCGTTCTTTTCAGCTGTGCATTATAAGTACCTGACCTCGTTGTTTTACTTCCTGGAGTTTTTATAGAGGCAGCGCCTTTCCATAGATCTCTCTTTAGTAGAGGCTTCATCTTAAACCATAACCTCATTGGTATTAATTTCTTCTTCATTTAAGATGCTGGTATTTTCTTTTTCGATATAAGTGGATAATCCAGGTTCTCCTAAGTAGTATTGATCGATGCAGGTATTGTTATCGATAAGCACACGTAAATGCAAATAAATCCCTCTTTCTGTAAGTTAGTTTAATTCGTACATATTTCTTTTGAAAACTGTTATGTAACTATATTGCCTTGCATCTTAAAAATAAAATAACTAAAAAAATAACAAATAGAGATACCTTCTACAACACCAAACCTCATTGATACTTTATTGTAAATTAATGGAACATTATTTCATAGGTAACTTTGACAAACTTTCAAAATCAAAGCCTTAAACTCTTTAGATAAAGCCTTAAGCTCTTATTTGCTTTAACTAGATAGGGTTTTTTTAAAATAAATAAAATTACTGCAATTAATAAAAAGGGGCTGCTTCTATGTATATATTAACGATAAAAGAAAGCTCGAACTTTGCTGAAAAACATGATATCTTTTAAAACAGGAATAAAGAGAGAGTTCACAATAAACTCTGGACCGAAGAAGAAATACGTGAGTTTGTCCTCTGCAAGATGGAGCAGCGAAATGAATAATGTAATAAGTAATCGGCGGCGACCCGTTACTTATTTTTTTGTTTTCAACATTTACTTCCAATTAATAATATTCAATTGAGGGATAACATGAAAAAGTATTTACTGTATACGTTGGCGCTGATAAGCCTTTTAGTTTTCGGGGCCTGTAGCGAATTAGAAGAGTCCAACGAGAGAGAACTTCCGGAAGAAAGTAAAAGTACTGCCAAAGCAGAAAAAGAAACTACTGCTCCTGAAAGTACTGCAAACAAAATATCAAAAGAAATATTTGGTGATGCCCTTATAGATACCGAATATTATGAGGCAAGTAATCATGTTAATATTTATGTTAATTTAACTAACCTCAGTGATAATTTAACTAATAACATGATAAAAGCCGAGGCCTACAATGATGTAACTGCTTTATTAATAGAATTACAAAATGAATATGTTTTTGATGATATTTATGTTCAATTTGAAACTACCCTGGTTAGTCATTATGAAGAAAGAAAAGATAAAGTAATTGCCATTGATTTTGAGAAAGAGACAATAGAACGTATTGATTTTGATACCTTTTTGAGTCCTGATATTCCCCATGCGGCTGATCATTATTGGGAGCATCCGTTATTGTAAACGATAAACTAGAGAGAGCAATTTATCACAATTAAGACAGAGCAGGTTTCCACAAATAAGATTGACCAATTTCCCTACAAATATGACACTTTTAATAGGCTGAGGCTAGTTTATTGAAAGTGAGGAATTTGGAGTGAAGCGATTTATGAAATATGCAGAGATCCGGCAGTTACATGCCGAAGGGTTTTCCATTAACTCGATTGCAAAAAAACTAAATATGTCGAGGAATACGGTAAAAGATTATATGGGGATGGCCCCGGAGGAATTTGAGGATTTTCTCATTTCCCTGCGCCACCGGTCAAAGAAGCTGGATCCCTTCCGGGATCCGATTCTCCACTGGCTGCAGGAGCACCCGGATTTGACTGGGGCCCAGGTCCATGACTGGTTGGAAGAACGGATGAGTTTTCGAGGTGCTACGGAAAATACAGTCCGTAATTATGTGAATGAGCTGCGCGAGATGTACCATATTCCCAAAAAAATACAGCACCGAAACTATTCGGCCACTCCTGAAAGTTTTCCGGGGCAGCAGGGGCAAGTCGATTTTGGACAAACCGTCGTGAAAAAGAAAACGGGAGGACACAAACGCCTTTACTTCATTGCTTTTGTCCTGTCCCATTCTCGCTATAAGTATGTCGAGTGGCTGGATCGTCCCTTCCGCACGGCTGACGTCGTAAGATGTCATGAAAATGCGTTTGCCTATTACGAAGGAATGCCGGCGGAGATGGTTTATGATCAAGATGCGCTGCTCGCCGTCAGTGAGAACGCCGGAGATCTCATTTTAACAGCCGAATTTACCAAATACCAAACAGCACGAGGCTTTAAAGTGTACCTTTGCCGGAAAAGTGATCCAGAATCAAAAGGGAAAATCGAACAGGTCGTGAAGTTTGTGAAATACAACTTCAGCAAAAACCGAGTGTTCGATCAATTAGCGACGTGGAATGAAGCCTGCTTGGCCTGGTTAAAGCGGACCGGCAATAGGAAAGTGCATCACAACATAAAAAAGAGACCTTTCGAAGTGCACGCCCTGGAAAAGCAACACTTACAAAAAGTCTCTACTACTTACCTATTTGAACATCATCTTTCCTCCAGTATACCAAGAACGATTCATAAGGACAATGTCATTCGTTACCTGCAGAATCGATATAGCGTGCCCTCAGGCACGTATCGAGAACAGGCATCAAATAAAGCATACCTCCAGATCATAGAGGGGCGTACCCTTTTGATTCGCTTAAAACCAACGGGCCCTGTGTTAGCAACACACCCTCTTTCCGAGAAAAAAGGGATCGTTATTTCAGACCCGCGGCATCGAGTGAAAAGCGAATCCAAGCGCAGTCTTTTAATTCATGAACTGTCGGACGCTTTTTCTAACAAAGCAGGTATTCAGTGGTTTATCGAAGCATTAACAGAAAAATACCCACGGCATTTGATCGATCAATTGAAGGTGATTCAACAAACCATTCGAGCCCATCCAAACAGCATAGAAGCAGCTCTAAAAGATATTCAAAAGCTCCAATTAATCAGTGGCAACGATTTTCGCGATATGGCTTATTCCCTGGACCGGCAGGTCCAGCTCTCTTCTTCTCCTGACGTTTCACTCAACCCAAAATACATGGAATGGAAAGCGCCTGAACGATCAAGCGATACATACTTGAACGTATTGAAGGGAGGGCGAGGGTCATGAGCCATCCTTTTGAGTTGTTACAACAGCAATGCCGAACCCTACGGTTGGCTGAAACAGCCAAAGAGCTGCCGACTCTTCTCCGTAAAGCAGAAGCTAAAGGGTGGACGTATCATGAGTTCACCCATGAACTTTTGACGTACGAGCTCCAGTGTC
>NZ_JALBWT010000080.1:0-5474 GCF_023845525.1 Sinobaca sp. H24 | reverse complement strand
TGAAACCATGGCTGCTGCGAGACAGTATTAAGCAGCTGCTGAGCTTCGTCTACAAATGTAGGGATTCCTTCAATCAGGCTTGCAACCTGATTTTGAATGATCGGCCCAACGAAGTACACGAGACCCGTAAGAATGCCTGCAAAAACAAATACAAATAAGTATAGGACAGACCCCTGGGCAGTTTTTTTTGATAATAAATTAACAATGGGACGGAAAATATAAAACAGTACTCCTGCTATTAATATAGGAGCAAATAATGTAGATACTAAAATAACAATAGGTGCGAAGATAAAATCAATTAACGTCCCCAGAAAAATAATTAAAAATGCAAGCAAAATTCCATAACCGATATTAAAATACTTGCCTTTAGGCATTGTACCACCACTATTCTAAGATTTTTACTACTTTATTGTATCATAATCTTTCAGAATTCCGCCCTGCTTCATGAACCGCACAGGATTTTCTTGTAATTATTTTATGGCCTACAATTTTTGGAAAGAAGGTCCGCTGGTGTTTTCCATTTCAAAACAAATTGCTCTTACCGCCTGTTTTCCTAATTCCGCAATATCAATATCCACCGTTGTTAACGGAGGAGACGCTAAAGAGGCAATAAGTACATTATTAAAACTGATAATGGATATCTGATCCGGTACGGCAACATGCTGCTCCTGGAGGAAATGAATGATTTCCAACGCCATCATGTCGTCCGCTGCTATTACAGCTGTAGGCTGTTCTTTCATATTCAATAAAGACTGGACGGCTGTTCTTCCGCCGTTTTGGCTGCCTGCGTTTTTTAATATAAGTTCCTGATCTACAGGGAGACCGGCTTTATGAAGCGCAGCTTTGTATCCTTTTTCATGGTCAGCCGTAACCTCATAATCTTCTCTGCCGCCTATAAACGCGATACGTTCGTGTCCAAGAGAACACAGATAGGATGCAGCTTCATATCCGGCCTTTGCATTATCGTTATTTACAAAAGATGCTCTCGGGAAAGGAGACGGACTGCCAACTACTGTATAGGGAAATCTCACTTTTTCGAGATAGCTGCGCAGCCTGTCTTCTTTTTGCGAATACAAAATAATAACTCCATCCACCATACGGTTTTCCACCATTTTTTTTTATTTCTGCCAGCTTTTCTTCTTCAGTCTGGCTGGTTGTTATATAAAGACCCTCTCCTTTTTTGGAAGCATATGTACTTACTGCTTTTAAGATTTCCGGAAAAAACAAATTCTCAAAGGAGGACCCCGCATCATTAGGCATGACAATTCCAATCGTATTCGTTTTCCGCCCCGCCAGACGTCTTGCGTGGAGGTTGGGCACGTAGCCCATTTCTGTCATTGCCCGGCGCACTTTTGCTTTTGTTTTATCACTAATGCTCGGATGACTGGATAGTACTCTTGATACAGTAGAAGGCGCAACGCCTGCTTTTTCCGCTACATCCTTTATCGTAACTCCCATGATGTTCTCCTTTTTTATAAATCTCAACATAAAAAGACAAAGTATGTGCACTTTGTCTTTTGCCTCTATCTATTCTCATACCCATTATCAGTATATGGTAACTTTATTCGTTAGTTTCCCAAGCTCATCAGCCGATATTGTAATTTCATCCCCGTGTTTTCAGAAATCTCGGGGGCTTAAAACCTTTCCCTACGCCCGACGGTGTTCCGGTTGCAATTATGTCTCCCGGATATAATGTCATTCCGGCGGAAAGCGTAGAAATTAAATTTTTAACAGAAAAAATCATTTTATTCATCGAGGATTCCTGACGCAGCCCGCCATTTACGTACGTTCTAAGAATGGGAGAGAATGTTTCCCAGTCCTTGTTCAGCAGCACAAACGGCCCGAGCGGACAGAAAGTGTCCATGCTTTTGCCTAAAAAGAATTGTTTATGCCGGGCCTGAATATCCCTGGCTGTTATGTCGTTTAAAAGAGTGAAGCCAAAAACGTGATTCAGCGCCTCGTTTTCAGGAATCTTTTTCCCCTTTTTTCCGATAATAACGGCAATTTCTCCTTCATAGTCAAGTTCCCGTGTCACTTCTTCATCTGCTTCTACGGCTTCATTCATCCCAACAATAGAGGTGGGCGGCTTTGTAAAAATAATCGGATACTCCGGAATATCCGCTGAACTTCCCATTTCTACTGGCGTGCTCTGCATAATTTTTTCCTACACACATAATATTTCTTTTCGGATAAATAGGCGGAAGGATAGAAGAAGACTCCAAAGGGACCATATCAAGTGCTGCTTTGTAGCATGTGCCACTTTTCCAACTCTTCCAGTTTACCTGGACGGTATTCATGCCATTCTATAGCTTCTTCCATCGTAAGCGGTCCGGAAAGAGCCGATCGTGATATTATCTCTTCCAGGCCGGCTATGTGCTCTTCGATAATGAGCCCCAGTGCCGGGGATTCATTTTTTTTGTAGGATATCAGTTTCACAAGTTTGCCCTCCTCGTTATATCATCTGCAAATTGGACAGCGTGGGCAGACGCTAAACTTCGTTTCTTTTCTCTATCCTGTTCAGAACAGTCAATCACATTTCCCAGATGAAAAAAAGGAAGACCCTGGAATCCGCAGAAAGAGAGGATATGCTGCTGCCAGTTGTCTTCCGTTAATTTTTTTAAACCGGATTGACGGAACTCCTCTTCAGGTGTGCCGGTGGTATAAATAAAAGTAATCGGCTTTTCATTCATTAACGGGACAGGTTCTTCTCCTTCCAGTTCATATGCAAATTTAAAGGACAAAACCCTGTCCAGAAATCCTTTGCCGGCTGCCGGGAAGCTCCCCCACCATAATGGGAACAAGGTAATAATGCCATCAGCTTCTCTTATATGCTGATGTTCTCTTTGAATATCGATAGAGTATTTCCCCTCAATCGATGCTTTATACTCCTTTTTGGAAAGAGAAAAAACGGACAGGTCTTCTTCCGGACGCCGAATTTCTATACTATGGCCCGCTTCGAGCAGGTCCTTTTTCATTCGGTTTAAAAGAGATCCGTTAAAACTATCTGTATCCGGATGAAAATACCAGATAAGAATGGAAGCCACATATATCCTTCCTTTCTATTTTCTTGCTGTCGTGAACGATTTTCCCATTGGATAATCCGACGGTCTGCCAATATAATACCCTGAGCCAGATCAAAACCAAGCTGCTTTACGACTTCGAGTTCTTCTTTTCTTTCAATACCTTCTGCGAGCATTTTTATGTTATGAATTTCCGCTCTTTTCAGCATCTGTTTGAGCTTTTCCTGCTTTTCTTCATTCTGGTCACAGTAAGAAATCAGGCTGCGGTCTACTTTGCCATAATCAGGCTTTAGTTGTTCAAGCATTTCCACTGTAGCAAACCCTGAACCTAAATCGTCGAGCGCTACATTAACTCCATACTGCTGGTATGTTTTGAAAATGTTCTGCAGGTGGGCCACATTATGAATTTTTTCTGTTTCCACTACTTCAAAAACCAGGTCGGACGGATCGACTCCATGTTCCTTTACCACTTTGAATGTTGATTTTAAACAATGATTAGGATCATAAATAGACGACGGAAGAAAATTAATAAATCGTTTCGTCCCCTGGTCAAGGTGGCGGGCGCTATGTTCAATGGAAGACATTCTTGCCTGACTATCGAGTACAGACTGAAGGTCTGCTTTTTGTGCATAGTCAAACAACTCTCCAGGATAGAAAGAATATGCACTGCTGTCAGGCCTCATTAGAAATTCCTGGCCCATTACTTCTGAGCTATGTAAATTAATAATCGGCTGCATGTGATGCGTAAACAAACCCTCGTTAATAATCTTTAAATATGAAGGTTTTGATATTCTCACTTTAAGCACAGCTAGATCGAGCATATGCCCAAATACGGAGGCGCTGTTTTTCCAGGTCCCTTTTACGGAAACACCGCTTTCTTTTAAATCAGCTTCAAGGCTGTCGACCATACGAACCGCTTCTTCCAAGCTGTAAAAAGGAACATGGATTGTTTTTCCTTCCTGCTCAGGCTCTGCGCCTCTATCTCTTAAATGTTTTATAATTAAATCCCTGCCGCCGGCTTCTGCTGCTGTAAATAAAAAAGTGCCGTTTTCTTCCAGAGAAGGAATCATGCCGCATTTTGAACAACTTGTCATATTACTGCCTCCCAACCGTTTTTTATTTAGGTGATATTATTTATTATACATCGAAAAAATGAATATGTGAAACTAAAGAACCAGTTCTTTGGATCTAATTATTTTTCCTTTTTCTGCTGAATCTGCCTATACTCTTCCATCAGCTCTTGAATTGCTTTGCGCAGCGGTTTTTCCCCATCCTGTACTAGTTTTTTGTTTTGGGCAAAATGCTCCTGCAGCTGTTCGTTTTGATAAAAAGAAGAAGTTAATTCATCGATCATCAACCGCTCCATCCATTCTGACACCTGTTCCCGGCGGCGCTGGTCAAAATGACCATTCCCTTTCATGGTTTGTTTAAAAGACTGGATAACGTTCCAGATATTGTCCATACCTTCCCCGGTTAAGGCCGAAACGGTGTAGGCTTTGGTCTCCCAGCCTGGTGAAGCCTGCTGCAGAAAATGAAGCAGGCGGTTATATTCAGCTTTAGCCAGTTCAGCCGGCTGCTTATTGCTTCCGTCCGCTTTATTAATAAAAACGGCATCCGCTATTTCCATTAAGCCCTTTTTGATGCCCTGCAGCTCATCTCCGCCGCCTGTGAGCATTAATACCATAAAGAAATCCACGAGGGATCGTACTGTTAATTCACTTTGACCTACGCCGACGGTTTCGATAATAATCACATCATACCCGGCAGCCTCACATACGAGCATCGTTTCGCGTGTTTTTTTAGCCACCCCGCCCAGATTTCCTCCGGTAGGAGAAGGGCGCACATAGGCATCAGGATGCTTTGAGAGCCTGCCCATTCTTGTTTTGTCTCCAAGAATGCTGCCCCTGTTCACACTCGATGATGGATCCACAGCCAGGACGGCTACCTTAAACCCGCTTTCGCACAACTGCATTCCCAGTTCTTCAATCAGCGTGCTTTTTCCGGCTCCGGGTACTCCGGTAATACCAATACGAATCGATTTTCCAGTATAGGGCATCAGCTGTTCAAGTACACTCTGGGCATCTTCAAAATGCTTTGCTGCACTGCTTTCAATAAGCGTAATAGTTTGTGCTATCGAAGCCCGGTGACCCTTCCTGACTCCTTCAACATGCTGGGAGGGAGTTAATTTCTTCTTTTGTGTACTGCCCATCCTCATCCTTCCTTTCGGACTATGCTTCCCTAAGCCTGGACTGCACTTCCTCTACCACCTGCTTTGCAGCTGCCGGAATAACGGTTCCCGGACCAAATACAGCGGCTGCTCCTGCTTCCTTCAGGCCTTTATAATCCTGGGAGGGAATGACGCCTCCTACGATTACCACAATATCTTCTCTTCCCTCTTTTTTTAATTCGTTCATTACTTTAGGAAGAATTGTTTTATGACCTCCGGCTAATGAA
>NZ_JALBWT010000079.1:0-5601 GCF_023845525.1 Sinobaca sp. H24 | reverse complement strand
AACCACCGTTTTATTCATTTTTTACGAGGCGCTGCAGCACTTTCATAATCTGGACGGAGTGTTTCATATCCAGATTGTTGAGAGGTTCGTCGAGCAGGATATACTCTGTGTTCTGGGCAATGACCATTGCAATGAACGCGCGCTGTTTCTGACCGCCGCTCAGCTGATCCAAATACATGTCCTCCATGTCCTTGAGCTCCATATACTCAATAGCTTCTTCTATATGAAGCCAGTCTTCTTTTTTCAAACGACCCTGCGAATAGGGAAATCGTCCAAAGCAGACTAATTCTTTTACGGTCAGGCGGATATTAATGGAGTTGGCCTGTTTCAGAATCGATACCTTTTTTGCCAGTTCATTGCTGTTACACGTGCTCACTTCTTTGTCATCAATCCATACGTTTCCTGCATCCGCTTTGATCAAACGGCTGATAACGGAAAGCAGGGTGCTTTTCCCGGCTCCGTTCGGACGATAAAGGAAGTGATTTTCCCTTTCGGTATTTTCAGCGAAATGTTTTCTATGACGTTTTTTCCGCCGTACTGCTTAGTAATGCCCTGCACTTCTACCATGCTTTATTCCTCCTCAGTAATAAATAAATGAAATAGACACCGCCGATAAAATTAATAATAACGCTGACCGTAGTGGAGAAAGTAAATATTCGTTCAACAATAAATTGTCCGCCGACGAGGGCGATAACGCTGATTAATACAGAGCCGATAATAAGTGCGCCGTGTTTATATGTTTTCAAAAATTCGTGGGCTACGTTTGCTACAAGAAGCCCGAGAAACGTAATCGGACCGACCAGAGCGGTAGCAATCGCAATCAGGACAAATATAATAACCAACAGCCTTTTGACTACATGGTCATACGGTACTCCAAGATTCACCGCATGATCCCGGCCGAGGGACAAAATATCAAGGTATTTGGAAAAACGGAGAAAATACAGGCTGCAAAGCAGAAGCAGCAGCGCAGACAGCCAAAGAATGTCTGTATTTACGTTGTTGAAGCTTGCAAACATACGGTCCTGAATTGTCATGAACTCGTTTGGATCAATCACCATCTGCATGAACGACGACAGGCTGGAAAAAAAGGTACCGCAGATAATCCCGATAAGCAGTAAAAAGTAGATATCATTCGGCCCTTCCCGCTTGAACAGCAATTTGTAAAGAACAAACGAGAAAAACACCATCATTGCCACGGAAAGCAGGAAGTTCAGCTCCCGGTTTAATAACGCCTGACTTGTCGAGCCGAGAAAAAAGATAAAGGATGTCTGCAGCAGCATATACAGAGAATCAAGTCCCAGTATGCTTGGTGTCAGAATCCGGTTGTTGGTAATTGTCTGAAATACCATCGTGGCAAAAGCAATAGCCGCACCTGTTAATACAATAGCGAAAAGTTTTTTTCCGCGGCTGGGAGAATATAGTCCCAATTTCCATTGGCTCCCACTACCATAAACAAGACAATCAGAACTAAAGCTAATGCAGCAAGGATGGCGAGTTTTGGTTTATAGCCCATAATGCCTTCTCCTCACTAACAGGTAAATAAATACAGCACTTCCTATCACACCAACGGTAAGGCCTATAGATATCTCATACGGGAAAATAATCAGCCTTCCCAGAATATCGCAGAACAATACGAAAACGGCTCCGAGCAGAGCAGTGTGATGGAGACTTTTCTTCAAATGGTCTCCTAAGTATATGGTGACGATGTTTGGAATAATTAATCCCAGAAAAGGATAGCCCCTACAATAAGTACAATGACGGATGTGACCATCGCTACAATAATGAGCCCAATATTAATGACCTGGCGGTAATTCAAGCCAAGATTTACCGCAAATTCCTCCCCCATTCCAGCTACCGTGAAACGATTGGCAAAAAAATAAGCCAGCAGCAGTACAGGCAGTGCCAGATAAATCAATTCATACTGGCCGCCGATGATCAGGGAAAAATCGCCGAACATCCAGGAATTCATATTTTGGATGAGATCATTCCGGTAGGCGAAAAAGGTCGTTTCCAATAATATTCCCAAACATCAAGCCGACGAGCGGAATAAAAATAGGATCTTTAAACTGGACTTTCTCCAGAATCTTCATGAATACAAACGTGCCGGCCAAAGCGAATAAAAAGGCGATGCCTGCTTTAAAAAGCGGGCTCGCGGCCGTGAAAAACATCAGCGATACTAAAATGCCGAGGCTCGCAGAATCAAGCGTTCCCGCTGTCGTTGGAGAAACAAATTTATTTCTCGTCAGCTGCTGCATGATCAGCCCGCAGATGCTCATGCTCATGCCGGCAATAATAATACTCGCAAGCCTTGGTATTCTGCTGACCGTCAATGTCTGACACTGATCCTCGGTTATGGTGAACAAATCAAGCGGAGTTAGATCACTCACTCCAATAAATAAAGAAACAAAAGATAAAACAATCAATGCGACAACTAAGTACCATATTTTCATACCATCAAACTTTCTACGTACAGACCATATTCTGTATTCTTTTTTATTAATAATGATATTCATTATCAATTAGGAACACTTTTCATTCTAGCGTATTTTTACAGTCTGTCAATAACGGACAGGTATTTTTTGAAAATTTTTCAAAAAAAAAAAGCCGCCCGGGGGCAGCTTTTCTTTAGTCACCAAAATAATGAGAAGGTGTGCCTTTTACATCCACACGAACTTTAAAAAGACCGCCAGCCTGGGGCTGTTCTTTTTTCTGTTCGTCATCCAAAGCAGAGCTTCCTGTCGTAATGTACAAATCTTTGAGGTCTTTTCCCCCGAAAGTACACGAGGTCGTAACAGAGACAGGTACTTTTATTTTTTCCAGAGCCTTTCCACTTTCAGGGTCCCAGCGGATTACCTGTCCCTCTCCAAAGTGGGCAATCCACAGCTTCCCTTCGGAATCAATGGTCATTCCGTCCGGAGGCCCTTCTTCATCCGGCACGACAAATGCAACTTCCGGATCGTCCGCTGTTCCTGTGAGCGGATCAATGTTCATCGTATAGATCGTTTTCGCGGGTGTATCAATAAAATACATCAACGAGCCGTCTTCCGACCAGGCCATGCCGTTGGAAATAGTTAAATTGTTTACGACAGTATACACTGAATGATCGGAATGAAGACGGTAAAGAGAGGCTTCGCCTTCTTCCTGGTCAAAAGACATTGTGCCTGCCAGAAACGGCCGAATGGATCGCACTTGCCGTCATTAAAACGATTATTCGGCTTGTGCTGTTCCGGATCATGAATCGCTTCTAATTGCTTAGTATTTAAATCAAATTCATAAAACCCATGCTGCATGGCCAATATAAGACCGCCGTCCCGTTTGGGCACCGCGGCTCCTATGTACTGCTCAAGCGAAATAGTTTCGTTTTTATTTTCTGCCGGATCGTATATCATCAGTTTTTTCCCTTCGATATCGACCCAGTACAACACTTCAAGCTCTGCATTCCAGCTTGGTCCTTCCCCCAGTTCTGCCTTTTCATCGACTACACATTCTGCTGTTTTCATGACACTTCACCCTTTTCCTTCTTTTTGTTTATGTTCCCCTCTCCCTTTCTGCTAAACCTTTATATTAAATGCGTCTGACATGCTCGTTAAATACGCTGCTCCAATAGCCTTCCTCCAGGCTTTCCACTGCAGCTCCCGTACTTTCCTGAGCGCCGATATATTCTCCATTCCCTATATATATGCCTACATGTCCATCTTCTTTGTACGTATCAAAAAACACAAGATCCCCGATCTGCATCTCTTCCGGAGGAATCTGCTCACCCTTATGTTTTATTGTATCCGTAGTGACGCCCCGCATCGATCCAAGCTTCATTCCTTCTTGTTCAAATGCCCAGTGCACAAAACTTGAACAGTCAAAAATACCTTCTTCCCGCTCTGCTTCATTTCTGCCGGCTCCGAATTCATATTCTGTTTTTCCAATCTGTGCAGCTGCGGCTTCGATTACGTTTTCCCGGTCTGACTGACTCCAGTCTGCAGAAGTTTCTTTTTTCAGCGGTTCTTCTGCTTCAAAGGAACAGCCTGCGAGTCCGAGAAAGACTGCTGCATATATCATCGCGTAATAACGGGACATCGTATGCTCCTTTATCTTTTTTATTTATCTTTCCAGTATAATACAACTATTTCTTTTATTTCTATCAAACTGGTTTCTCTTTTTCCTTTAAACTGCTCTCATTCTCCTTCATACTGAAAAAAAAGCTGTATTACCATTTATTCGGAAAGGGCTGACCGCTGTTGAACTCTCGTTCGATTTCTATCTACCAGTTACTTCTTCAGCTTATGAGGGCGGTAGCCGTTGTTTCTTCCAGTGCGGTCGCTGTTCTTTCTACCATGCTTCCATTATTTATCTATTATGCTTTTTCTTTTTCTACTTTATTTTTTACTATGCTTTTTTTATTGGCAGGGGCATTTGCGGTGCACGGCGTACTAACGCATGCTTTTAATGATTACAGCGATCACCTCTCCGGAACAGACACGCTGAGCCCTGCTCTGCTCTCAGGAGGAAGCCGGGTGATTCAGGAAGGTCGTATTTCTCCTGATGCTCTATTAACGCTTGGAAAAGCACTAGCCGGCCTTCTGTTAATCGCTGCAGCGGTGCTATTTAGGATTTCCTGTTGCTGTTCTTTTGGTTGTTGGTGTATGGGCAGCTGCTTCTTATTCGCTTCCGCCTTTTCAGTTCAGCTACACTCCTCTGGCTGGGGAATGGCTGAGCCTGTTTCCTTCTATTTTTGTTCTGGGACTTGCCGGGCCATGGCTTATTCTTGGGACCGTTCCGGAATGGGGTTACCAGAACGCAGCGGTGAACGCTCTTTTATGCCTGGCCTGGGTAATGGTTCATCATATTCCGGACCAGAAAGCAGACCGCCGGGCCTCCCCTGTAAAAAATACAACCGTTGTGTGGTCAGTTTCACGGTTTGGACCGGCTGCGGCGAAAGTGCCTGCGCTGATCTATTTAATGTTGGCTGCCGGCTGCGCTCTTTGGATCGGCGGTGACCGGATGTGGGCCGCAGCCGGGGCTTTGATATTTATTGGCCTTTCGCTGCTGTTGGTCTGGAAAATGAATGTCCATGATATTCAGCAGGTGACTCAGCATGAAAAATGGCTGCTTCTTCTTGCAATGGCTGCAGCGGTCTGGCTCGGCCTGTTTATTTAAAAGCACACAAAACCCGCCGGGCAGCCCGGCGGGTTTTAATTACTTACTGCTGTTTCTATTTCTTTTTACTGCTTTTTATGTCTTTTTTTATCTGCTTTTTTAGATCTTTCTGCACATCTTTTACCAGCTTCTCTTTATACTCATCCGTTAACTCTTTCCGAACTTGATCTATTACATCCTGTTTTACCTGATCCAGAATATCTTTTTTAAGTTCGTTTTTCAATTCTTCTTTAATGTCATCAACGAGCTGACTTACCGAGCTGTCAGGCAGGAAGGATTTTTCCTTCTCGTCCTCTTCTGATTCCTCTTCGTCCTCTTCCTCTGTTTCTTCTTCGTCCTCTTCCTCTGTTTCCTCTTCGTCTTCTTCCTCTGTTTCCTCTTCGTCTTCTTCCTCTGTTTCCTCTTCGTCCTCTTCGTCCTCTTCTTCTGTTTCCTCTTCGTCCTCTTCCT
>NZ_JALBWT010000078.1:0-5851 GCF_023845525.1 Sinobaca sp. H24 | reverse complement strand
ATTCCTGTAATAAATACGACAGGAAGGAAAATAGACACGGTTGTTAATGTTGAAGCCGTAATGGCTCGGCCACTTCACGTGTACCGTCGGCCGCTGCCTGCTTCGGCGTTTTCTTCATGGCTAAATGACGGTAAATATTTTCTACTACAACAATGGAGTTATCGACGAGCATCCCGATTCCGAGTGCGAGTCTCCAAGGGTCATCATGTTTAAGCTGATATTCGTAAAGAAGAACAAAGCAAATGTTGTAATAATGGAGAATGGTATAGCAATACCTATAATTAACGGTGTTTTTAAGTTACGTAAAAAGGCGAATAATACAACCATTGCCAGAATACCACCACTAATAAAGCGGTAATAACACTGTTAATGGAGTCCTGCACATATTCTCCTTCATCATAAAGGGTGATGGCTTCCAAATTCGAATACTCATCTTCATCAAGCAGGCTCTCCAATTCCTCATTAAAGTCAGTAGATACCTGTGTCGTGTCTGCATCGGATTCCTGCATCACATCCAGTTGAATGGAGCTTTCCTGATTTACTCTCGTGATAACATCTGCATTTTCGCTTTGCAGTGATACTTCCGCTACATCTGATACGCGATGTCATCGCCTGATTCAGGATCCTGGGAAACGGTCAGCTCTTCTAACTCCTCTGCTGAACCAAGTTCGCTGAGAATTCGTGTGGAAATAGATTCTTCCGCCTCTTCATCAACAATAACACCACCCGCACAGCGGCTTCCTGCCCCTGGATTACCTGTACGATGTCGGACTGGGAAATACCTGCGTCCGCTATTTCATCCTGATCGAGCACAACTTCATACTGCTCTGTTAAAGAGCCTGACTCGGAAATGCTGGCTACGCCGCCGATACGGGATAATTCTCTTTCAAGAGACTCAGTCTCTTCCTGAAATTCCGTTACCTCGTCCCCGCCGCCGGAAATCGCCAGCTGAATACTCGGAAACATAGAAGGATCAAATTGAAGAAAAGCCGGTGTGCCTGCATCATCAGGCAGTTCAATCTGCGAAATGGTGGAAACAATTTCTGTTTCCACATCATCAATGTCTGTATCCGCTGTAAACTCCATAATAACAATGGAGGAGCCTTCCAGAGACTGGGATGTAATCTGATTAAGCCCGGACACAGTAGACAATTCATCCTCCAGGTCTACGGTTACATCATTTAACACTTCCTCCGGGCCGGCACCGGGATAACTGGTGCTGACCGCAGCTACCGGAGCTTCAACATCCGGAAATAACTGGATAGGCAGACGCGTCAGCGACACGGCCCCTAATATTAATAGTACAAGCATAATAACAATCGTAAACTTTGGCCGTTTATCGACAGGTCCCATTTTCATTTACTGCTTCTCTCCCCTGATCCTGATATTGGTTTAGATGATTCTTCGGAAATGATTTTTTCAAAAGAACGTGCAACTTCCTGCACTAATTTTAGATCCTTAATATCTATTTTAATAAGGTACTGTTCGATCAAATTCTGCTCCATCTGCATGAATTCCTTCTTCATCTCCAGCCCTTTTGTTCCAAATTCAATATTCACTTCTCTGCGGTTCTCTTTATTGATAACGCGTTTAATGATAGATAACTCTTCCAGTTTTTTGATTGTCTGGCTTACTGCGCTTTTCGATATATCGCAGTATTCTGCCAAACCAGCCATTGTGACGTTCTCCTGCTTAAGGATATATACAGCATCACCTGCTGGCGTTTCGTCAGACTGATATCCGGAAACGGAAAAAGCTGCAAAGGGATTTATGTATTTTGCGCGCGCTTTCCATCATTTCCGTAAATACTTTTCCATGTTCTTGCATCAGCTGTCTCCTTTCTTTTTTATTACAAAATTCATTCTAACGTAATTTGCTTAATAATTAAATAGATAAACAGTTTTTTTTTTAACTGTTTAATAATTAACCGTTTTCATATGGAATATTTCTCTGCTGCTTCTTTTCATGATAGGATTTATGTATCTATTTTTTCACTTAAAGGAGATCATCTATTGAATTCAGAGCCAGCAGATATATACCGGGTTATTGAAATAACCGAACGTATTCACAATACGATTGTCAGCGACTTCCCTATGCCGGACCTCCCTCTTAATCAGCGTCAGGTCAGCATCCTCTGGTTTGTGTTCCATCATCAGGACAGCAGCATTAATGATGTGGCACGCCATTTCTATATTTCAAAAAGCACGGCCAGCCAAGCTGTTTCTCATCTGGAAAAAGAAGAATTTCTGAAGCGTATCGTAAACCCATCCAACCGCAGAGAAGTCATACTCCGCCTTCTGGAACGAGGCGAATATTGGAAAATACAGTTTAAAGAAGCCGAGCGGCAGCTGCATGAAAAATATTTCTCAAAAATCCCGCAGGAGGATGTCCATAAAATGCAGGAAGCGTTGGAAAATATTCAGGCAATTGTAGAAAAGGAGAAATCAAACAATAATATTTTTAAACAGAAAAAGCCCTGCTTTTGTTATCCCAAAAGCAGGGCTTTTCTCATTATTTTTCGTCCGTGTCCGTTTTCTCTATTTCCGCTTCACTTGAAGTGTTCTGCTTCTCTTCCAACTGACGGACTCTCTCATGCAGTGCCTTGTTTTCCTGAACGACTTCCATTGCCTGGGATGAATAATGAGGGTCATGTCTCCACCAGTCTATCCCCATTTCTTCGGCCCTGTCCACAGAGGCAACAAGCAGCCTGATTTTTATCGTAAGCAGTTCTACTTCAGCGATATTTATCTTTATATCACCAGCAATAACTACTCCTTTATCAAGGACCGTTTCGAGAATGTCCACAAGGCTGCTTCCTCCGGATCTGTTATTGCTGACCTGGGCATTACGGTCGCTTACCGGGTATTCTTCTGCCATAGGTATACCTCCTTTTCCTCACTTATATAGATTTCCAAGCGGTCCAAGATCTATATTTAGATCATCATCTGTTAATCCAAATATGACTTTCATTTCCTCCATTTTATCTTCCAGCTGCATCAGCGCTATTCCAAGCTGTTCGATCTGTTCATCCGAGAGATCTCCCCCCTCGACTCGTCTCATCGCCTGCCGCTCAACAAGCTGGCGCAGCAGTTCGATGACCGTCATGACAATCTGGGAGAGCCCTTCGTCTACTTTGTCGGGATCTAGTGAGATTTTTCCAGTTGGGTTACTCGTCTGCAGACTGTTTATATTCGGTATATCACTCATGTACAAACCTCCTATTCTACTTCACGGATTGTCTGGCTGCTCTCTAAATATGCTTTCTTTTTATTGTCTTCAAGCTTTTGGACAGATGCTAACAGCACGCTTAAATCTAAATAAACGAGCTCAATATCGGCGATGGAAATCGTTAAATCTCCACGAATCACCACTCCGGTTTCAAGCACAGTATCTAATATATCCAACAGTGTAATATCTTTATTTTTCAGGTCCAGGCTGTCTTCACGTATCAGCCTTTTACACCTTCTGCCGCAGTGAAGTTGGAGAAATGGTAGGAAGGCCAGGGTCCGGTCACTTCATAATAAAAACCGGAGTCCTTTTCTTCTGCTTCGCTGCGTTCGGCTTCTATATAGGAGAGAAACTGCTGCTTTTTAGGAGCGTCCACAAGATACACACCGTTTAAGCTCATGTCTTCCTCTCGTCCCGTCACTTTTCGTTCCCAATTCTTCTTTACGTCACTTGCTTCACTGAGTGTTTTGAGATGATCATGCAGGTCCTGACAGTATGATCTTATTTTTTCAATGGCTTTTTCTTCTGCAAAATTAGCCAGCTTTTTCTTTTCAAAGAATTTTTTTCCTGCCGGCATCGCTTCAATATCAGCTTTCTTCTGCTCCATTTCTTCACTGTTCTCTACGACGTTATTCATAAACGTGTCTTTGTCGGCGTATACCTTAATATTCCATTCCTCTTTATCCGCCAAAAAGGCAAACTGTTCGGTAATGGATTCTTTTTTCTCTTCCATCATTTGTTCCAGGCTTTCCCACGATTCAAAAATAGTTCCAAATTTCAACGGGACAACGGTATATTTTTCATGAAGAATATTCATTAATTCATGATGATGAAAGGCTTTTACCTGAAGCCACTGCATATCTTCTACCTTTTTCTGCAGTCTCTCCTCTTTATAATCTTCCTCCGGAACACGACAGACTACTGCAGTTATTTCTCCGTGGTGCTGGTACTCTATACGTTCTGATGGTTCGATGGCTTCTTTATCTTCCATAGGGCTGTCCTTATAGTCACTAGTCGGTATAAAAGCATATACATAAATTAACTTCGTGCTGCTTTCTTCCTGAGCCATAGAAACCTCCTTTTCTTTTGTTGGTTTCTTCATCAACAAATGTGTATTACATATAGTATAATTGTGAATACAAATCACATACAATCATCAAATAAGCGGCTTTTGTTGGCTATTCAACAGTTTATCCTTTATTTGTTGATAAAAGGAGCTACTTTATGGATGAGCATCTGCCACCGATGGACAGACGAACAAAAAATCTAAAGATGCTTTAAAAAAATCTCTTATTGATCTAATGAAAGAGAAAGACTTCAAAAAAATCTCTATTACAAATGATGGATCATGCGGATTTGAACCGTGGAACCTTTTACAAACACTATCAGTTCAAAGAAGATGTTTTAGATGAAATGGTAGAAGAAGTAATTGATAGTCTAGCAGCGTCTTTTCAAGAACCATTTCTTCAATATAGAACGATTGAAGCAAAGCAGTTAAATAAATCCGTTACCAAAATATTTGAACATGTGTATGAATACCGGAACTTTTATACTGTTGTCGTCAAATCACAGGTGCTGTCTTGCTTTCAAGACAAAATAAGTGCTGTACTCCGGGACTTTTCCCTGCAGGAATTTGCACACAAAAAATCCGATCCGCATATCAATATTGAGCTGCTGGCCAGTTATCAGGCCTACGCCTTTTTAGGGATGATTATCGAATGGATACATGATGATTTTAAACATTCGCCTGCTTATATGGCTGATCAGCTCCTGCGCATTTTGGCCTCCCACTCTCCTCTCGCTGCAGAAAACGATTCTTTTTAAATCCATAAAAAACACCTTTCATTGAGAAAGGTGTTTTCATTATCTGGTTATGAACTTCTCCGTAAAAAACGGCTGGTTGTCCTCATTAAATTCAACGCCAACGCCAAGCTCTGTGAACTGATCGTGCAGGATATTCTCCCGATGACCAGGTGAATTCATCAGTCCTTGATGGGCAAACACACTGCTGAACTGTCCATACGCGAGATTTTCTCCGGCACGTGTAAAGGTTATATCATCCTCTTCGAGCCGTTCGAAAGGAGACTGGCCCTGCTCGTTCGTGTGACTGAAAAATTGATTCTCCGCCATATCAGCACTGTGATCCCGTGCCGTTTCTCTTACCTCTTCATTCCATTCCAGAACAGGAAGATCATGCTTCACACGAACAGCATTCGTCAGGTCAAATAATTGATATTCAAACCCTTCTTTTAACGATTCACTTCCGCCTGCATAAAAACTCTCTTTTGTCGTTTCCAAATTCTCATCAATGATTTGCACAGCGGTCACTTCATCCGATTCCTGAACATCGTAAAACACAGTAATATAGCTCCCATCCAGGTGATGGACACCGTACTCTCCTTCACTATTGATCTGATAGTTAAACATGCCGTTACGCATCATATCTTCTGGTTCGCCCAGCGTTTCATTTACATAGGATTTTGAGTCGCCTAATGTAACATCATATTGGGAAGAAAGTAAATTCTGATTGGTGTAGAGCCCCTGAACAACACCCTCTTCATTATACGAAACCATCATAAAATTATGGTAATTCTCATGATAGGTTAACCAATTTACCCCGTAT
>NZ_JALBWT010000077.1:0-6401 GCF_023845525.1 Sinobaca sp. H24 | reverse complement strand
CCTGAAGAACGAGTTCGTTTCCTGATTAACGGCTGCTTCTGGCGAATACATTTCTAAAGCTCGAAGACGCTTGCAGATGAGCTGTTAATCAGTAAATCAACAATTCAAAATGATATCCGTATGGTAAAAAACATCTTTAATAAATATGATATTACGCTGGAAAAGCGTCCCAACTATGGCCTCAAGGCTGTCGGGAATGAATTTAAACTTCGCTTTTGTATGTCTGAATACGTGTTTGCAGAACGGGAAGGCGTGACAAACGATATATTCGACAGCCAGCTGCCCGGCCTTATTAAAGAAAACGTAAACGACATTTGGGATATTATTCTGGAAGAAAGCCAGGCCTCCAACATTACTTTATCTGATATAGCGATGAATAATTTATTTATTCATATAGCGATTACGTATAAAAGAGTCGAGACTGGACATCATATCACATTGTACCCACGTGAATTTAAGGATATAAAAGCAAAGAAGAGTATAAGTAGCCGAACGGATTGTCAGCAAGCTGGAAGCCAAGCTTCATATCGCGTTTCCAGAAGTGGAAGTTGCCTATATTGCTATTCATTTATTAGGAACAAAAATGATATCGCAGGCTAATTTATCGGATCATGATGTAGAAGAAGTACTGGACGTACCGATTTATCAGCTTGGTCATTCCATCCTGGAGGCGATTGAAAATAAGATGGGACTCGGTATCCGTCAGGATAAAGAGCTTCTTGTTGACTCGGTCTTCATTTAAAACCTGCATCAACCGTTATAAATACGGAATGAATATTAGAAATCCTCTCTTATCTGATATTAAAATGAACTATCCTGTTGCTTTCGAAGCCGGCATTATTGCTGGTCTTGTTCTGGAAAAATATATGGGTGTGGAGATCGAGGAAGGCGAAATTGGGTATATTGCGCTTCATATTGGTGCTGCAATGGAACGAAAAAAAGTGCATTCCGGTCCCAAACGCTGCATGGTCGTCTGCGCTTCCGGGGCTGGAAGTGCTCAGCTGATTTTCTACAAGTTGAAATCTCAATTTGGAAACCGTCTTGAAGTAGTTGGAACTACTGAATACTATAAACTAAACCAGATTTCGTTTGCTAACATCGATTTTATTGTCAGCACGATTCCAATTGCAGAAAAGCTGCCGGTTCCAGTCGTCCAGGTAAAAACCATTCTGGGGGAAGGCGATCTGGAGCGGATTGAAGGGCATGTCATGGAGCAGCACAGCAGTATCGCCGACTATTTAAAGAAAGATTTGTTTTATTTTCAGAAATCGCTGTCCACGAGGGAAGAGGTCCTTTCTTTTCTTACAAAAGAGCTTCAGGATAAAAGCCTGGTAGAGGAAGACTATCTGGGACAGCTGATAGAGCGGGAAAATATTGCTCCAACGAGTTTTTGGAACCTTGTAGCACTCCCTCACCCGGTGACAACTCAGACTGATGAAACATTCCTGACTGTTTGTACGCTGCAGCGGCCGATCAATTGGGGAGAAAAGCGGGTGCAGCTTATCTTTTTATTAAATGTAGAAAAAGGAGACACGCAGGACCTGCAGGCACTTTATCAAGCACTTCGCTACATTGTCGACAACATCAGTGTCGTGCAGCGTATTCTAAAGTGTCGGAATTATGAGGACTTTCTTAAAGTGCTAAAGAACTAAGAGTTTATAGTAAATAATGCATAAATGTTCTGTTCGATAATAAATAACACCTAACTCAGATTTTAGTTATTGGTCTTATCACCGTATTATTTTTAATTTTTACTAAAGCCCTTTTCTTTTTTAATAAAAGAAGAGGGTTTTTAATATGGTTTCTAATGTGATTCATATTAAAAATGTAAGATGCTTCCTCTTCATACAGGAAAAAGATTATGTTTTGATGATAGCGCTTTAATTATAAAGTTAGTAGAAGAAATATTCTGATTATATTTTAGAAGAGAGGAGAGAATTTAGTAGGAAGTGTATTTATTGAATAAAAATAAATTAGTTATTAACTTAGGAGGAATTGTATGAAAAAAAGAATATTGTTAACAACAGTTGGTACTTGCTTATTATTTTCTGGAACTGCTCCAAACGTTTTAGCAGAGGAATCTGATTTTAACCCTCCGGAATATAGTGACCCCATTAAGGTCAATCAAGTAGGCTATCTGCCTGAAGGGAAAAAGGTGGCAACAATATTGGCTGATCCTACATATGAGAATTTTATAATTAGAAACATAGACACAAAAGAAATTGTATTCGAAGGTGATTTAAGTGAAGAAGAGTATGATGAAAATTCAGGAGATACTGTGCGTAAAGCTGATTTCTCTGCTTTAACAACTACAGGCGAATATATGAGACAGGCGATACAGACACCTCTTATTCTTTTGAGATTAGAGAAGACATATACGAGCAGCAGCTAATTGACACCACCCGTTCTTATACCCTGCAGCGTTCAATAACAGATATTAATGATCCTATCACGGGTTTAAATATAGAAGCGGGACATTTACAAGACAAAGAAGCTCAAGTCTATTTTTCAGATGAATACTATGAAGAAGGTCAAACAATAGATGTGGCAGGAGGGTGGTATGACGCAGGTGACTTTGGAATGTATACGGCTCCTTCAGCTGTAACAGTAGCCCAACTTTTACAAGCATATGAAATGAATGAATCAGCTTTTTACGAAGGACAGCTTGATTTTCCAGAAGGGATTTCTAATGAAGGACTTCCAGATATACTTGCAGAAATTAAATTCAATTTAGAATGGATGGAATCAATGCAGCGTCCTGAAGATGGCGGTGTTTTTCATAAAAATTCCGGTTTAGAATGGCCTGGTATGATTGAACCAAGCGAGGATGAACAAGAACGCTATGTATTTGGTATATCAACATTTAGTACAGCACAATATGCAGCGAGTATGGCAATGGCTTCGCGCATATACGAAGACTATGATGAAGAATACTCCAATCAATTATTGGAAAATGCTGAAGCGGCTTTCGCCTATTTAGAAAATAATACAGAACCTTCTTTTCGTGTGGATGAAGGACAAGACGATGGATCCGGCGCCTATGATAAAGGAGTAGAAACCGGGGAAGGAACAGAAGATATTGAAGAAAGATTCTGGGCAGCGGCAGAATTATACAAAACAACCGGAGATATAAAATATGATGCTTATCTGGATAATGAAGACTTTAGGGAACTGTTTAGAGAGCAGCCGAATTATGTAAGTTGGGCAAACACCCATTCTTTAGGACAGTGGGCTTATTGGACAGCAGATAACGGACAGGAAGAAAGAAAAGATGATATTGAAGCAGCTTTTACTTCCTACGCTGAAGATACAGTGCAACAAATAAATGAAGATGGGTATAGTAGTGCTCTATCAGCTGAGGAGTATACTTGGGCATCCGCTAAAAATGCTATTGCAAAAGGAAACCTATTGTTAATGGCTGATAAAATAACACCAAATAAAGAGTATGTAGATGCAGCTATTGAACAGCTTCACTTTGTGTTGGGCCGAAATGCTACCGGCCATTCATTTCTGACAGGTGCAGGGGATAATGCTCCAGAAAATCCTCACCATCGTATTATAGAAAGTACGGGAGTATATGTGCCTGGACTTTTGGTAGGAGGGCCTAACGGATTTGGCGGCGATGAATATTTAGATGAATGGCTGGATTCTGATAATCCGCCGGCTCCTGGAAAAGCCTATTTAGATGAATTAGATTCTTTTGCTACTAATGAATATGCAATTGATTACACAGCTCCTTTAGTATTAATGCTTTCAAGCATAGAAGAAAATGAAAATGTAAAAGCATCTTCCGATCGGGAAACGGGAGGAGAACTTCCAGACACGAATACAGGATACATTTCCATTGTTCTTGGTGCTCTATCGTTAACCATTGTAAGCGGTTTGTTATTTTGGAGAAGAAGAATAATTAAAAGCGAGTAGATACAAAGCTTAAATATGTAAAAGAAGAACCTTTTTGAAAAGAAAGGTTCTTTTTCATTTAAGGGGAATTAGAAATTATTTAACTGATAAATGTTTATGCGGCGTATTTAGATGAAAAAATTTTTTCTGTGGAAAAAACATCTTTTTCCGCTTTATAACGGAAAAAGTATGCGTTTTCATTAGGTTGGGATTCTCATACACTAAGATTATCTTATAAAACAATCCAAGGAGGCAACACGAGATGAAAAATATACTTTTGGCATGTTCGGCGGGAATGTCGACAAGCATGCTCGTTTCAAAAATGGAAGAAGCTGCACAAGAGCAGGGGATTGAAGCGAATATCTGGGCCGTCTCCCAGGACAAAGCAATTCCGGATATGGAGAAAGCGGATGTACTAATGATCGGTCCGCAGATGCGGTTTATGAAAAAGAAGTACGCAGTCAAAGCAGAAGAAGTGGGTATTCCACTCGATGTTATTGATCCGATGTCCTACGGACGGGTTGATGGCAAGGCCGTGTTAACAAGAGCGCTTGAACTTATCGAAAATAAGTAAGTAAAAGTAATGTGGGAGAGGACTACACATAGAGACCTTCTCTTCCTCCTTTTCTAGTTAAAACGTGGAGAAGCAGTTACTACATTTAGGGGGAGTTATAATGAACAACAACAGCAAGTTTATGGATCTGCTTGAACGGGTGTTGATGCCAATTGCAGAAAAATTAAACAATAACCGGTATTTAACCGCGCTTCGGGACGGTTTTCTCGTAGCCCTTCCGCTTATTATATTCGGCTCGATCTTCGTAGTTCTGGCCAACCTGCCATTTCTGGATCAAATAATCAGCGAAAGTGCCTTTACCGCTTATCAGGACGCTCTTGGTCCTGCCTCTGCGGCAACGTTAAGTATTATGGCACTCTTTGTTATTATTGGAATCGGGTATAAGCTGGTAGAACATTCCGGCGGCGAAGGTATTTACGGCGGGGTAGTGGCGCTGGCCGCTTTCTTAATTCTTACTCCGCAGATGGTAGAGGAAACACCGGGAGGCATTCCGACTTCTGCATTAGGTGCGGAAGGACTGTTTGTAGGTATCATTACCGCATTTGTCGCAGCGGAGCTTTATTATTTCTTTGTTAAAAAAGACTGGACGATTAAGATGCCGGCAGGCGTGCCGGGAGCGGTAACACGTTCTTTCAGTGCACTGTTTCCTATCGCTCTTTCATTAACAGCATTTCTTATTATTCGGATTATTTTCACATTCACGCCATTTGAAACGGTACAAAATTTCATCTACACCGTTCTGCAGGAGCCATTAACTGTACTCGGCGGCGGGCTTCCAGCAACAATTGCTGCAGTACTGCTGATTCAGCTGTTCTGGTTCTTCGGACTACACGGCCAGATTCTCGTGAACTCCGTACTGGACCCAATCTGGTACACGCTCAATAATCAGAATCTTGAAGCATTTCAAGCTGGACAGGAGCTCCCAAACGTTGTAACCAAACAATTTATTGATACTTTTATTGTAGGTATCGGCGGTTCTGGTATGACACTTGCTATTATTTTAGGGATCTTTCTCATCGGACGCAGCAGACAGATGAAACAGGTTGGAAAGGTGAGTGCTCCTGCAGGAATATTTAACGTAAACGAGCCGTTTATTTTCGGATTACCTGTTATTTTAAACCCGCTTGTCCTTATTCCATGGCTGCTTGCACCGGTCGTTGTCTGTGTAATGGTTTACTACTCTATGCTTACAGGGCTGGTTCCAAGACCTGCAGGTATTATTGTTCCCTGGACAACCCCGCCTTTAATCAGTGGATTTCTGGCTACAGGAAATGCATGGCAGGGAGCGGTGCTTCAACTGGTCAGTATGGCAGTGGTGTTTGTCATCTGGTGGCCGTTCCTGAAAGTAATGGATAAGCAGTACTATGAGCAGGAGCAGACAGAAGAAGCAGCTGCTACTACAGAAACAGAAAAACCTTCCAACTAATACTGACAATACGGATACAGAGAAAGGAAAGGTCGTATGGAACAAATTACAGAGGTGGCGTTTCAAATCATATTGTACGCCGGAAATGGAAAATCAAGTGCAATGGAGGCTATTCAAGAAGCAAAAGAAGCCAATTTTGAAGAAGCAGACAGGCTCATCGTAGAAGCAGGAGAAGAGCTTGGCAAAGCGCATAAGTACCAGACGAAGCTTCTCCAGCAGGAAGCAAGTGGAGAGACGTCACCCGTGAACGTAATGCTGATTCACTCCCAGGACCACTTGATGACATCGATGACCGTCCGCGACCTGGCTGTTGAGATTATTGAAATTTACCGCACCAGACAATAAAGGAGGATTTCTTGTATGGCACTGCAGTATACATTTCCAGAAAATTTTTGGTGGGGAAGCGCGACTTCCGCCACCCAGATTGAAGGCGCTGCTTCAGAAGATGGAAAAGGTTTGAACATCTGGGATTACTGGTACAGCAAGGAACCCAACCGTTTC
>NZ_JALBWT010000076.1:0-6542 GCF_023845525.1 Sinobaca sp. H24 | reverse complement strand
GGAAGCAGGGCTCGAGAGTCTGTTATTCCGGTTGGTTCCGCCGGCAATTGATCAGGTGAGCGCAGCTGATATGGAACGCTCACGTCTGGAGGATGTTAAACTGCTGTTTGTTCTTGGGGTAAACGAAGGAATTATACCGTCTAAAATGGAAGAAGACGGGATTCTGGGAGATGAAGACCGCAGATGGTTTGAAGAAAGCGGTATTTTCTCTCGCGAATACCTCGAGTCAGAAACTGTTGAATGAATCTTTTCTCGTCTACAGGGCTTTGAGCCTGCCGTCCAGAGAATTGTATATCAGCTATCCGCTTGCCAATGAAAAGGGAGAAGCACAGCAGCCTTCTATTCTAATAAGCCAGTTAAAAGATATGATGCCCGCCCTCCAGGAAGAGTTTGTGTTTGCAGAACCGCAGGAATTTCAATCAAAAAGCAGGAAGCGTTGTTCGTGCATTCTTCCAGAAGAACACTGTCCCAGCTCATTTATCAGCTGCAGCGCTGGAAATCGGGCGAGGCTGTTTCCGATATATGGTGGGGTGTATATAAACTGGTATGCTCAGAACCCCGGGCGCGCATCCGGACTTTGTTTAAGGGAATGGAGAGCATTTTTTACAGAAATAAAGCGTATCCGCTTACCGAACAGATGAGTACACAGCTCTATGGAACCTCTTTAAAAGCAAGCGTCTCCAGAGTGGAGCAGTTTGAAAAATTGCGCCTTTGCCCACTTTGCATCCTATGGTCTGAGGCTGAAAGAACGGGATACGTATACACTTGAAGCGCCAGATATTGGACAGTTTTTTCATGCAGCCCTAAAAGATATGACAGAAGCCATTCAAAGCGAAGGAAAAGAATGGAAAGATATAACCGAAGAAGAGTGTGTAGAAAAAGCCGCACATGCAGTAAACCAGCTGGCACCAAAAGTACAGAGGAGATTCTATCCAGCAGTGCCAAACATGCTTTTTGTGCAGAAAAAACTGCAGGAAAACGATTACGAGAGCTTCCCTCGTTATGAGAAAGCAGTCTATTCAATCTGCGTTTTCACCCATTGCTTTAGAAGTCGCGTTCGGCGAACATCAGGATCTGCCGCCTATGACGTTTACGCTTGAGAACGGAACGAAAATGGAGATAGCTGGAAGAATTGATCGTGTAGACAGGGCCGAGGGGCCGGAGGGACTACTGCTCCGTGTCATCGATTATAAGTCCAGCGTAAAAGATATCCGCCTGAGCGAGGTGTATTTTGGACTGGCACTTCAAATGCTTGTTTACCTGGATATCGTCATGACCTATGCAGAAGAGTGGATTGGTGAAAAAGCTGATCCGGCCGGCATCCTTTATTTTCATATTCATGATCCATTTGTAAATGTAGCGGATGATTCAGCAGATGATATTGAAGAAAGACTATTTAAAGAATACAAAATGAAAGGTCTTATTATGGATGATGAAGAATCGGTCCGTCTGATGGATACAGATTTACAAGAAGGCCATTCTACACTACCATACCGGCCAGAATGAAAAAAGGCGGAGAACTTTCTAAAACAAAATCAACGATCAGCCGGGAAAACTTTCAGGCGATCCACCAATTTATTCAGCAGAAGCTTCTGGAAGCTGGAGAACAAATTATGCATGGATCTGTAGAAATTAACCCTTATAAAATAGGAAATGATACGGCCTGTACGTTCTGTTCTTTCAGAGCCGTCTGCCAGTTTGACCAGCAGTTTTGAAGCAAATCATTACAGAGTATTAAAAGCAGACGAGAAAACAATTAAAAAAGAATTACTCGGAGAGGGGAGTCGGCGGATGAACAAAAAGAACAAGAAAACCTAAGCCGGATAATGTCCGGTGGAAGACAGTCAATGGAAGCAAGTGTCAGGAACCGGAGCGGATACGCTGGTTGCTGCCGCTGCCGGAAGTGGAAAAACGGCTGTACTTGTTGAGAGGGTTATCCAAAAAATTATCGACGAAGAAAGCGGGATAGACATCGACCGTCTGCTTATTGTGACCTTTACGAACGCTGCGGCTGCCGAGATGAAAACAAGAATAGGCAAAGCACTGGAGAAAAAAATACAGCAAAATCCGGATTCTCTTCATCTGCGCCGACAGCTTTCCTTATTAAATAAAGCACAGATTTCTTCGCTGCATTCTTTTTGTATGAGCGTGATCCGCAGACACTACTTTCAGGTGGAACTGGATCCGAAGTTCCGCGTTTTTGGATGAAACCGAAGGAGAGTGGATGAAAGAGGAAATACTTGAACAAATTTCTGGAAGAAAAATACGAACAGCCGGAAAGCAGCTTTTTCATTCAGGCCGCTGATTCGTACAGCGGCAGTCGAAATGACGAAAGGCTGCGACAGCTGATTCGAAGACTTTACGATTTCTCGCGGGCGCATCCAGATCCGGACCGCTGGCTTCAGGAAATGAGCAGCCAATATGAAACGCTCAGCGGAGATAATTTAAATGATCATCCATGGTCCAGGGAGATTATTCAGGAAATCCGTATTACGCTTGAAGGGGCCCTACGCATGCTTGGCCGGGCTGAAGAACTAGCGAATGCGCCGTCCGGTCCATTTCCTTACGCAGAAGCGATCCAGTCCGATATTGAACAAATCTCAATCATTAAGGATTACGATACGATGGAGCAGCTCTATGCAGGCATTCATGCGGTAGTGCCTGCAGGGCTGAAACCTATCACAAAAAAACATGACGTGGACGAAGCTTTAAAGGCGGAAACAAAACAGCTTCGGGATAAAGCAAAAGATATTGTAAAAAAGACACAAGAACTGTTGTACCAATCCCCGGAAAAAATGCTTGAGGACATGCACTTTATGGTTCCGGCCGTAAAAGAATTGACACTCGCTGCTGAAGAACTGAACAGCCGCTTTACCGATAATAAACGGGAAAAAGGAGTAGCTGATTTCTCCGATCTGGAGCACTTAACCCTGCAGATTCTGCGGGACCAGTCGGGCAGTGTGCAGGCGTCTGCATATTATCAGAATCACTTTCAGGAAGTGCTGGTTGATGAATATCAGGATACAAACTATGTCCAGGAAGCTATCCTTCAGCTCGTCTCGGCACCGGACCGGCTGTTTATGGTAGGGGATGTCAAGCAGAGCATTTACCGTTTCCGTCTGGCTGAACCCGGTCTATTCATCGATAAATATGAAACGTATACGACAGAAGAGTCGGAGAAGGGCTGGAAAATAAATCTCGATAAAAACTTTCGCAGCCGTAAAAATGTTATTGATGCCTCTAACTTTATTTTCCGGCAGCTGATGGATAAAGATATTGGTGGAATTGCCTATGATGCAGAAGCTGCGCTTAAACAGGGCAATGAAGGGTTTCAGTCCGAAGAGGATCCTGCCGCCGATATTGCCGTTATTAATCGAGGTGCCCCTCTATCCGGGATGGAAGTCGAAGAAGCAGAGGAAGATACTGAAAAAGCTGTGCTTGAAGCACGTTACATTGCCGGACGCATTCATCAGATGATGAAAGAGAAAAAACAGGTTATCGATGACCGGACAGGAGAAAAGCGTCCGGTCCGCTACAATGATTTTGTTATTCTTATGCGTTCCATGGCATGGTCTACAGCGATGATGGAAGAATTCCGTGAACTGCAGATACCTGTGTATGCTGAGCTTCGAACCGGTTATTTTAAAGCGGTGGAAATTCATATTGTGCTGTCGCTGCTGCATGTGATTGATAACCCGATTCAGGATATTCCGCTTGCCAGCGTCCTTCGTTCTCCTATTGGCCAGTTCAGCGAAGAAGAGATGGCTGAAATACGAATGGCCGATACAGGCGGGACGTACTATGATGCGCTGCTGGCTGCAGCTCAAACGGCATCATGCCGAGAGAAAATTCATACGTTTTTAAAAACGTTGGAAGAATGGCGGACCTACTCCCGTCAGGAGTCACTTCCTGAATTTATTTGGCGTGTACTCCAGGAAAGCGGTTATTATGACTTCACAGGAGGACTCCCCGGCGGGAAACAAAGACAGGCAAACCTGCTGGCTTTATATGACAGGGCACGTGCTTATGAACAGACATCTTTTAGAGGATTATTCCGATTTCTCCGTTTTGTCGAACGGCTTCAGGAAAAAGGTGATGATATGGGAACCGCCCGTACTCTTGGAGAAAAAGAAGAAGTAGTCAGGCTGATGACCATTCATAAAAGCAAAGGACTTGAATTTCCCATCGTCTTTTTATCCGGCTTAAGCAAAGATTTTAATATGCGTGATATGTACAGTGATATTCTTCTTCATCAAAATTTAGGAATCGGCACGAAATATATTAACCCATCTAAACGAATAGTAAAAACATCCCTTCCTCAGGCAGCCATCAAAATCAGGGAAAAAAAAGAATTGCTGGCGGAGGAAATGAGAGTTTTATATGTTGGACTGACCCGGGCCAAAGAACAATTTGTGCTGGTAGGTACAGTCAAAGATGCGGTTTCGGATTTTTCAAAATGGGCAGTTACAGCGACACAAGCCGGGGAAACACTCTCGGCATTTGACAGGCTTCAGGCTAAAACATTTTTTGACTGGATTATGCCTGCTGTTCTTCGTCATGCCGATCACGCTAAGTGGCAGGAAACATCGAGAATGGATTTTCTAACAGATGCCTCCATCTGGAACGTAGAAGTGATTGAACAACATACGTTGACTGGAGAAAGAGAAGAGCCGGAACAGCTGAATATGCAGGAAAAGAAGCGCTCGCCCGCCTTGAGCCGGCAGCAGGCTATACAGCAGAAGATGAACGTGTCAGTGCAAGAATGAACTGGAAATATCCTTATGCGGATACAGTAGTCCTTCGTTCCAAACAGACCGTGAGCGAATGGAAGCAGGCTATTTCTGACCCGTACAGCGAACAGCCGGCTCTTCAGACCGGATTCCGCTCAGCGGGCGCAGAGCGGCCAAGGTTTCTTCAGGAGAAAACAGTCACCCCTCAGGAAAGAGGAACCGCTTTTCATATTCTAATGGAAAATCTGCCTTTGGAAGGACCTGTTACTAAAGCGGATTTGACAGAGCTAAAAAAGCAGCTTGTCGAAGGTAACTGGCTGACGCAGGAACAGGCAGAAGTAATAGATGAAACAAAAGTCATACCTTTTGTTGAGAGTAGCCTGGGCCAGGCACTTATCCGCTCTACCGAGGTTTGGCGGGAGGTACCTTTTACTTACGGACGCCCCGTAGCTGAATCCGGAGGAGAAGATATCACCGTTCTTCAGGGAATGGCTGATTGTGTTTTTCGGAATGAACAAGGCAGTCTAGTGCTCATCGATTACAAAACAGATCGTCTGTCCAACGTAGAAAATAAAACCCGGGAAGAGCACATAGCCGGTATGAAAGATAAATATCAATTCCAGCTGGATGTTTACAGAGAAGCCCTCTCAGCTATATGGGAAGAACCTGTAAGGGAAGCATATATTTACGCTTTTGATCAAGAGTTGATTATACCGATGAATGAGAATAACGGATGATACGAGAATTCATTTACTAACAAAAGGACAGTGAGGACTTCTCATGCGGATTCCCATTAAATGATTGATTTATAAGGGAAATAAATCTTTCATTTCTATTACATTTAAAAAAAAGTGCCCAATTAAGATTAACAGCGAAAAAAAGTGGGAAAGGTAGGGAGGTAACCAAAAATAATGGAGTGATAAAAGATGAGTAACTGGAATGGCAAAACAATTATATATTACTGGAGCAAGCAGCGGTATTGGAGAAGCAACAGCAGAACGCTTTGTAAAAGAAGGAGCTAATGTAGTATTAGCTGCAAGAAGAGAAGACAGACTTAAAGATCTTCAGGAAAAGCTGAGCGGTGGAAATGGCAAAGCTGTATACAAAAAAACAGATGTAACTTCTGAAAAAGAAATGAAAGAACTGGCAGAATTCGCGATAAATGAATTCGGGCAAATTGACGTACTGTTTAATAATGCGGGTCTTATGCCGCTGTCGTTTATGAAGAATACAAAAGTAGACGAGTGGGACAAGATGGTTGATGTAAACATTAAAGGCGTATTATATGGCGTAGCAGCAGTTCTGCCGCATATGATAGAGCGCAATGAAGGACATATCTTGACCACGTCTTCTGTAGCCGGTCATGAAGTAATGCCTACCGGTGCTGTATACTGTGGAACTAAGTTCGCTGCACGTGTCATTATGGAAGGAATGGGTAAAGAACTCGCGGAGAGTAATATCCGCACCACGTCTATTTCTCCTGGAATTGTTCAGACTGAACTTACTGATACTATTACAGATGAGGATGCTATGTCGTTCCTAAAAGATGGAGTTGGCCTTGGTTCTATGACACCACTCGCCAGTGAAGATATAGCCGAAGGCGTATTTTACGCTGTTAATCAGCCGCCTCACGTTGATGTAAATGAAATTATTATCCGCCCAACAAACCAAGGTTAAAAAATAACAAAAAGGGAGACGCGATATATCGCGTCTCCCTTTTTGTGTTATTGCTGACTATCTTCTATAACGTGGGAATGATCCACTTCAAAAATGAGTCGTTCATCGTTTTCGACAATAGCTTCTTCATTCGTC
>NZ_JALBWT010000075.1:0-6844 GCF_023845525.1 Sinobaca sp. H24 | reverse complement strand
GGAAGCAGCAGCCCCTTTTTCGCCGTAATCGTGGCGACCGTAAGGCCGGTAAGAGAGCCGAGAATAGCCACAAACTCCGGTCCGAACAGAAACGCATATAAGAGCGCGGAGCTCGTATACACCGCACCGATCATCAACGTCCATGGGATCATCGGCCACACATCTTTCAGGCCCTTCCCTTTTCCGAAAAACAGCACGAGTACAAAAATCAGGATGGCCGGCACAAAGGTGCCGCCGAATAAATCAATGAGCGTCACGGTCACTCCTACCTCCTGAAAAAAGGAAGGTGTGGCTGCTTCAAGCGTACTGAGACCTACAATAACCGGCGTTCCAACCGCTCCAAAAGCAACTGCCGAACTGTCGGCAATTAGAGCCGTCGCGACAGCGGCAAGCGGCTTGAAGCCGAGCGCCACCATTAAAGGTGCCGTAATCATCGCAGGCGTTCCAAAACCGGCAACGCCTTCAATCAACGAGCCGAACAAAAATGCGACAAGAATCAGCTGGACTCTCATGTCGGCTGATATACTCTGAAATCCCTGGTTGATCCGGTCGACCGCCCCGTTTTTACGAAGCGTATTCAGCAGCACGAGAGCTCCGAATAAAATCAACAGGATCGTCAACGTTTTATGGGCTCCCTGCAGAATAGAAGACAGAATCACCCGGCTTTCCATGTCCCAGAATAAAACCGCCAGAAAAATCACAATAGCGGCACTCAGCGACATACCCTTAATGGCCGGCATTCGGAGCAGTACAAGAAAAAGAAACGGAAAAATAACGGCGCTCAAAGCGGTCAGCATTAGCATAACGGTGTCTCCTTCAGCAGATAATAATACGCTTTCATTTTTAGAAACGGATGAATGCCTGTATGTCAGTCGAGCATCCGCCGCTTAAGATCAGGTCATCTGATGACTAGCTTATTCTACCTTTATTTTACCATGAGAGGAAATCGCTTTCAATTTCATTTTTGTCTTTCTTGTGTCCAATAAAAAAGAAGAACCCGCCTGCTCACGGGTTCTTCTCTCTATTAATTTATTTGGGCGTTACATGCTTCTATAAGATCAGCAAGGTTCTGTTCAGTGAAATGGCCGCTGCTGAAATTAATCAGTCCGCGGAGCGGCATTTCCTTCATCATTGCTTCCATCATTGGATCTGCGGCACCGCCTTCTTCTACCATCTGCTGGGCAAACAGATTATTTGAAGCAAGCGAAGCAAGGTGCTTTTCAAGCACCGGTTTTAAATCCGGATGCTGCGCTAATTCTCCCAGTCGGGAGTTGCGGTGTATCCGGGTAACCGGCCGTGTGTCCTCTGAGATATCTACCTCTTCGTGCAGACGCAGATCACGGGACGAAGCACCGACAGTTATTGTAAATGTGCCGGGTTCAACGATCCATTGGCTGAAACCGTCATGGTAGTAGGCAAAACTGCGCTCATTCAATTCAAATGTCACGTCTTTGGATTCACCAGGTTCCAAATGAACTTTCTTAAATCCTTTCAGCTCTCTTTCCGGCCGTTCGAGGCTGCTTTTCTGATCTTTAACATACAGCTGAGCCGTTTCTTTGCCTGCTGTGGAACCGGTATTCGTGATCGTGCAGGTGACAGTTACATTCGTACTGCCTGCTTCCTGCTGATCGATCCGAAGATTGCTGTAGGAAAAGGTCGTGTAGCTCAGCCCGTAGCCGAATGGAAACAGCGGCGTTTCTCCTTTTGCATCGTAATAACGGTAGCCGACGTACAGCCCCTCGCCGTACGTCACGTTGTCTTTATTGCCGGGAAAATGCAGGTAGGACGGGTTCTGTTGCAGCGTCATAGGAAATGTTTCTGCGAGCTTTCCGGATGGATTCACGCTGCCAAACAGAATATCTGCGGACGCCTGCCCCATTCCCTGGCCGCCCAGATAACATTCTACGACGCCTTTCACGCTGTCCAGCCATGGCATTTCAATCGGCGCACCGTTGCTGAGCAGTACTGTCACATTATCATGAACACGTCCCAGCTCTTCTATCAGCGCCGCCTGATTCGCCGGCATCTGCAGATGTGTACGGTCATATCCTTCCGATTCATACCGGTCCGGCAACCCTGCATAAACGACAACTTTATCAGCGGCCTTCGCAGCCGCGAGTGCTTCTTCCACTAAAGCCGCATCGGTGTCGTTGCGGTCGAGGTGAAACCCTCGCGCATACGTAATCTGCTGATCTGCGGACGCTGTCTTTTTGATCTGTTCGAGCGGAATATCTAAATAGGCTGGATTCACCTTGGAGCTTCCCCCACCCTGAAATCTCGGCTGTTCAGCAAATTCCCCGATCACTGCAACTGACTCAGAGGCCTGCAGCGGCAGCACGTCTTCATTTTTCAAAAGAACCATACTTTCCGCAGCCGTTTGCACCGCAAAATCATGATGCTCTTTTTTATCCACGTTCCAATTTCGGGATAAGCCTTTTTCGGCTTTATCTGCAAAAGCAAGCATCCGCTCTACGGTCCGGTCAAGCACTGCTTCATCCAGCGTACCGTCTTCAACAGCATCCTGAATCGCTTTGTCGCCCACACCGCCGCTGGACGGCATTTCCAGGTCCATTCCGGCTTTCAGGCCGGCCACCCGCTCATTCACAGCACCCCAGTCCGAAACTACAAACCCTTCAAATCCCCATGTGTCCCGAAGAAGTTCCGTCAGCAGTCTGTGATTTTCCGAAGCAAAGACGCCGTTTACTTTATTATAGGAGCACATCACAGACCAGGGCTGGCTGTTTTGGACCGTCGCTTCAAAAGCGGCCAGATATATTTCATGAAGCGTGCGCTCATCCACGCGTGCATCCATGGTCAGCCGGTGGTACTCCTGGTTATTAACGGCAAAGTGCTTCAGGGAGGTGCCAATACCTTCCTGCTGAACCGCATGAATATAGGCAGAAGCCATTTCAGAGGAGACATACGGATCTTCTGAAAAATATTCGAAATTACGACCGCATAGCGGGGACCGTTTGATGTTAATCCCCGGTCCCAGCAGCACCGCCACATCTTCCGCTCCGGCTTCATGAGCCAGACGGCGTCCGACGCCTTCCATCAGCTCTCTGTTCCAGCTGGCGGCTAGTCCTGCAGCGGTCGGAAAGCACGTAGCCGGTACGCTGTCGGACAGACCCAGGTGATCAGCACTGCCCCCCTGCTTGCGAAGGCCGTGCGGACCGTCGGTTACCATAAAGCCTGGAATCTGATGCTCTTCTATGTTCTGTGTGTTCCAGAAATTCTTTCCGGAACAAAGGCTTGCTTTCTCTGCAAGAGTCAACTTTTTGACCAGTTCGCTGTATGCTGCCATGATTATCTCCTCCACTTTTTAATACTTTGGTACTCTCCCCTTTTTTCCATATAGTTACACTTCAGAATAGAAAAAAGCAGCCGCCTATGCGCGTCTGCTTCGTATTTTTATAACTTTTTCTATTTAATCGAGCTGCTCTATGGATTCCAATAATCGTTTAGCGTTATTCGGCCTCTGCAGCAAGTAGAGCGTTTCTAGTAAACCGTTATATTCACTCTCTGCCAGCAGTACAGCATTTCCATTTTCTCCAGTAATAACGATTGTTTCTTTATCCTCATTTACCCGGTCCATGATATTATCGAAGTTTTTCTGTGCATCATTGTAAGCAATAAAGGTCACCTTATCACTCCTTTTGTTACTTTGCTTTTATTGTACCTGTCTTTCACAAAAGAAGAATCCTTTCCAGGATGATGCTCACGGTACCGGGGCCGTTTCTTTGTATTCTTCCACCAGGGCCTTGCTTTCCCATTTTCTGCTCCGCCAGCGTATATACATCAGGCTGGCCCTTCCCCATTCATCTATCGTCATCGCAATCCAAATACCGATCAGCCCGAATTCAAGGTAGATTCCGAGCACATAGGCAAGCGGCACGGTCACGCCCCACATGAACAGCATCCCCATCAGAACGGGGTAGCGCGCATCCCCTGTCGCCCGGAGCGCGCTGATGATAATCAGATTACCGGCTTTTCCCGGTTCCAGAATAATGCCGATAAAAAGAAGAATAGTGCCTGTCGCTATAATATCCGGGTTGGACGTAAACAACTGAAATAATGCTTCGCCCGAAAAAGCCAGTACCATGCCGACAAGCAGTACGATCAGCAATGCTATTTTAAGGCCCCGGAACATTTGATGATACGCCAGTTCTCTTTCGCCTGCCCCGATCAGCTGCCCTACATAAATCTGCATGCCCTTTCCTACGGACAGCGAAAATATCATCATCAGCGCCATTAAGTTTAAAGCGTAGACTCTTGTAGAAAGAGCGGCGGCTCCAAGCGTGGTGATAAATATCGTTATCGCCAGCTGGCTCCCATTATACGAGAGCTGCTCACCGGCGGACGGAATGCCGATGTGAAGAATTTTTCCGGCATGGCGCCGCTCCAACTTGTAAAAATCACTCCATTTCAACGAGACGTCCAAGCGGATATACAAAAGGACGGCTAAGACAGTCATGGCGAGTACCCGTGATATGACGGTCGACAGCGCTACCCCGGCCACTCCCCATTCCGGGAAGCCGAAAGCCCCGAAAATAAACGCATAATTTCCAAACACATTTAATACGTTCATGCCAAGCACGACGTACATAACGTCTTTTGTATACCCTTTACCCTGCAGCAGAGCAGAGAGCGTCATCACCAGCGCCTGGGTAAAAAGAGTGCCCCCGACAATGAGCATAAACGTATCCGCATATGTAATTAATTCCGGCGCCAGATTAAATAATTCCAGCAGAGGAAGACGAAATAAGACAACGATGGCGCTGATAAACAGACCGAAGGCTAAGTTGATAATAATCGCGTGCGAGACAATTTTACTAATATCTTCTGTTCTGCGGGCGCCCGTATACTGCGAGATCACCACACCTGCACCTAAAGCAGTGAAATTAAACAAAACAAACGTCAGCAGGAAAATCTGATTGACGACTCCGATGGAAGCGACCGCATCATCCGAAATAAAGCTGATCATAAACACGTCTACAAACTGCATCGCAATTTGTAAAAAAACTTCAATGAAAATAGGCCATGTAATAAGAAACAGCGACAGTTTCTTACCAGGCAGCGGTTCCCGGGTTTTCTTTATCAAGGCAGATGTCCTCCCTGCTTCTATATATGGGGAGACGTTCCCCTCTTATGTATATTTGATTTCATTACTATCAGTATAGTTATGTTAAATACCAATAACAATCTTTATTTATTGAATAAACTTAGTACAGTGAAATAAAGCCCAATGCCAGAACAACTCTGACATTGAGCTTCTTATTTATTTTGTATTAAGTCACAGGCGCCGGATTGAAGAGACTTAAATCATTGTGCAGTCCCCATTTTTCGGCCCAGGTTTCTTTCTTTCCACTGGCTATATCCAGGATCAGGTGGAAGATTTCCCATCCTACGTCTTCGATTGTGGCTTCTCCTGTAGCAATCGTGCCGGCGTTTACGTCAATCAGATCCTGCCACTGCTCCAGCAGGGAATTACGGGTGGACACTTTAATGACCGGCGCGGCGGCTAGTCCGTAAGGCGTGCCTCTTCCTGTTGCGAAGACCTGCATGTGCATGCCCGCAGCGAGCTGAAGGGTGCCGCAGACAAAGTCGCTGGCAGGCGTTGCGGCAAAGATAAGGCCTTTCTGCTTTGCTTTTTCTCCCGGAGACAGGACGCCTGCAATCGGGCTTTTCCCTGATTTTGCTACGGAGCCGAGTGATTTCTCTACTACGTTGGCGAGGCCCCCTGCCTTATTGCCGGGGCTTGGGTTGGCACTTCGATCCGCGCTGCCTCTGGAAAGATAATCGTCATACCATTTCATTTCCCGAATCAGCGATTTTCCTACATCTTCATTGACCGTTCTTGGTGTCAACAGATGCACGGCGTCCCGTACTTCCGTAACTTCAGAAAAGAAAACCGTTGCTCCGGCACGAACCAGCAGGTCGGTCGCATAGCCAATAGCGGGATTGGCCGTGACGCCCGAGAATGCGTCGCTTCCGCCGCACTGGGTTCCTATTACTAAATCAGACACAGGACAGGTTTCCCGCTGCTTTTGGTTAAGAGTGGACAGTCTTTCATCCGCCATGTTTGTAATCATATCTACCATGTTTTGAAATCCCTGCTGATCCTGCAGACACCAATATTGTCTTCCCCGCCTTCGTTTATCAGACGGGTCGGGGACAGCTTTTCGCATCCCAGACCTACAACCATCATTTCGCCGCCGAAATTGGGATGGGTGGCGATGTTTTGAATCGTCTGGATCGGTATATTCGCGTCGGGCGCGTTAATAGCCACACCGCAGCCGTACGTATGGTTTAGTGCGACAACATCATGTACATTCGGGTATTTGGGAAGCAGCTCTTTTTTCACCCGCTCTACCGTATAATCCAGCACCCCGGCTACACACTGAACGCTTGTCGTAATACCGAGAATATTTCTAATGCCTACGCTCCCATTCGGATTTTTATATCCTTCAAACGTGTACCCTTCCAGCGGAGGGAGCGTTTCCGGTATCTCTGTGGCCAGCGATAATTCCTCCAGCTCGGGAGGAGTTGGCAGCGTCAGGGATGACTCGTTAATCCAGCCTCCTTTTTCAATCGGTTCGATCGCATACCCGATGACTACCCCGTAGCGGATGATTTCTTTATCTTTTCCAATATCGGTTAACGCTACTTTATGCCCCTGCGGCACCCGATCCCGGAGAACGAGGCCGCATGCAAATTCGGTTTCCTTCCGGAAGCCCCCCTGCGTTTACGATAATCGCCACATTGTCCTCGGGCTGGATTTGAATATATAACGGCGTCTCGACAGTATCCTGATTTCGTGCCATATGATTCATCCTTTCATTCT
>NZ_JALBWT010000074.1:0-7102 GCF_023845525.1 Sinobaca sp. H24 | reverse complement strand
CTATTAAACAAAACGCCAGAACAAAAATATACAAAGATTTAATTGAAGGTTTAAATAATATAAAAATACTGAGGAACCATTTGATTTAGATATAATTTTAACCTCAATTTTAATTATAATGACGAAAAAGTTAACAAATACTATTTGTTAATAAAAGCAAAAATGGAAAGCATTAATAACGAGATCGAAAAAATCAAACTAAAAAGCGTATTGAAAATTTATTTGAATTGATACCAACTCTCAAGAAAAATTTATGAAGGCTTTATTTTATGATAATAGTATTACTCATTCACCTGTATTTGCATTAGTTTCTTCTGAGGATATTTATAAAAAAATTATTCAATTAGACAATAAACATATTGGTAAGTTAACTTCTTTTTTTAAAAATCGTTACAATGAAAAAGGTCACTTTATCAATGATCAATCGTTAGATAAAGAGCTACAAAATATGAATGAAGTTAAAAAATGATCATTGAACAAATTAATGATCCCCATCAATTAAGTAGTCACCTTTTATTAAAATTATTTTCTGTAATTCCAGTTGAGAACGATAATGAAAGAGTTTGAAAGTTAGCGAGTTTTTTAGTAAACCCCTTCAAGAATTTAAAGAGTCATTAACTAATATAAATAATATAGTATTAAAAATCAAAAAACCGCCTTCTTAGAAACGATGGTTTTTAATAGGGTGAGAAGAAGATATAAATCTTCTTCTTTTTTATAGGTTTATTGTACCAAAACCCATATCAAAAACTATATACTATAAACGGATTTTTTGAAATAATAAGTCTAACAATTTAAAGAAATGGGAGGAATTTTATGATTATTGGATATGCACGAGTCAGTACAATTGATCAATCGTTAGATTTACAATTAGATGCTTTAAAGGAATTTGGATGCGAAGAGATATTTCAAGAAAAATTGTCGGGAGCAAAAGATAACCGTCCAGAATTAGCACAAGCAATAAAGATGTCACGGCCTGGCGATAAATTTGTTGTGTATAAATTAGATCGTTTAGCCAGATCAACCAAGCGATTAATAGAGATTGCCGAATTACTTCGAGAAAAAGGCGTGGAGTTTGTCAGTATTCAGGATAACATTGATACAGGAACAGCCGCAGGGAAAGCAATGTTTGGAATGTTGTCAGTTCTCGCTGAATTTGAAAGGGATATTATCCGAGAACGAACGATGGCAGGCTTAAAAGCTGCTCGTGCAAGGGGAGAAAGGGAGGGAGACCAAAAGTAAACAAGCAGAAGTTAAATCAGGCAATGGCTCTCTATCATTCTCAAAGAATGAGTGTTAAAGAAATACAAGAAGCTACTGGAATTTCTGCAACAACTTTGTATCGAAATATTAACTTAGAAAAAGGACAAAATAGACCAATATAGAAAAAGTTCTTAATATTAATAGATTACCACCTGTTCGTAAAGTCTAATACAAATAGTAGACGTTCATCAATATGTTAAACATATTCATGAACGCCATTTTTATTATTTTTAAACAGTTGCTAAAGCTATAATTTTAAGAGCATCTATTTTTATTAGAAATAATAATTAAAATGACATAGTTTTCTAAAGGATTTTTAGAAATAGATAAGTCATTGTTAACGTTTTTGTTAACAATAGATTCTTTTATAGTAAAATAGAAATTATAAAAAATTTAGGAGGTAATTATGAAAAAAGATTTGAAAGAATTGGTTCGAATTTCTTTTGAAGGAGTCGATTTATTAGGCCATATTGAAATTAATAATGATACTAAACTTTTGAATTTAAGAACTGATAATCATGAATTAATTGAGAGATTTGATAAAAACTGGGATGAAACGTTTGTTTTTCATTGTAAGAAATTAAAATGGAAAGTTCATTAGTTTATTTAGATGTTTTCTAACTCATAGAAGAGATGGTCATTCGGGTGAGCTAGAGTTTATATTTAAGCCTTCTATTTATATTGATAACTCTTATGAAATTGAAGCTAGGAGTGTTGAGGATATAAAATTAAATACTTTAACGGCTAGATATTCTAGACTACATCCCCTATTTAAAATTCGAATAGTGTGAAGCAATCTATGGTCTTTTTAATTACGGTAATGATGAGATTGTATTTAAGATTAAGCCTTTTACTTATAACAATATAAACCAGTTTGAAGAAGTGCAAAGAAGAAACCTTTGTGTGACTTTTATAACCAAAAAAAAGCAAAGCTTTTCTTACTTCACTGATCTGTTCTTTAAATTTAGCACTGTGGTATCTTTTCTTTCTAATACTGCTGTTTTTAATGATAGTTTTAGCTATAAGAATCCCGGTGCTTTTCCCACAGGTAACGCGCAAATTTATTATTCTGGTTCCGATAATTCCACTGCTTCAAAAAAATTGAAATTAAATAATTACAATCATCGTCTGAAACTAAACAGAAATGAAATTCAAAGTCATATAATTGAACCTATGGTTCACAAAAACTTTAAATTATTTATGTATTTTGTATCTATCTTAGATTTAATGATCAACCAATCGAAGATAAATTCTTAAATTTTAGATGTTTAGAATCTTTGGCAGTTTATCATACTGAAAGCAATCAAAAATATTCCACTGAAAATTTAAATTCACTTTTAGAGAGTTTAGAAAAGATTTTAAATAATTCAGATGATTTATTTGAAAATGAAGATATAGATCATATTGTGAAAAGTACGCAAAAGAACAACTTCAAGCCTAGTGGAGAAGTTACTGAGAAATTGATCTTAGATAGATTGGCTATTGAGTCTGTTAATGTAAAAGGTGAAAATGAACCTTTATCCCAGTTCTGAAACATTTAAGAGGATTGAGAGATAAATTGAGTCATGGAAGAAGCTACGAGCTTAAGACTAAAGATATTAAGCGTATCATGAAATTAAAAGATATAGTGAAAGATCTTCTTATTAAAGAACAAGCGTATAGAACCCTCCTCTCCACAAGCAAGATTATGAATTTGAACCCTTGGACATGTCCCAAATTCAAAGTAGTATGGAAGAATTTGACGCATGGGAAAAATCAATTGAAGAAAAAGAGGATTATAATTTAACTTTTGAAGAGTTGAAAGAAAAAGTACAAAGATTTATTGAAGAAGAGAATACTGATGATGAAAAAGAGAATTAATTTTGCATACTTGCTATTAAATGCTCGTTTTCATTAAGCCTAGGTCCAAATGCTCTGATTTTTGTATATGGTTGTATAGGTTATATGGTTCGGACTTCCGATAATTTATGATATGTAAATTGAATTTTTGAAATGATTGACAATACTTGTATAAGAATGCCAGAGCCGCCTTGTGCCACAGCCTGCTTCTCTTTAGTCGTTCTCTCGAGTCGTTTTGCTTATGATTTCCGCATCTGCCTGCTGGTTGGCGGCGTCCCAAGCTTCATCGTAATCCAAGTTCTTCGCTTCTATAAAGTTATTCATCTGCTGGATCGCCTGGCTGTATTGATGGCTCAATCCTTGAAACGTTTTTAAGTCGTCATCCGTTAATTCTGACACGCTGCAGATCCGCCAGCTGAAACGCCTGTTCGAGATTCGGAAACCGGTCCTCTTCGACGACAATCAGTCCATCGGATGAGACCAACAACACACGGACATCCCCTCGGGTTCTTCCTGTACCAACACATGGCCCCGCTCCTCGGACACGCGGTACGTATTTTTAGAGGAAATAAATTCCCAGTCGCCCTGGTGCCAGTCGGCTTTACGGCGAATCAGTGTATACGGAGAGGTCTCATCGAATAGGACACTCTTCTCCTTCTCGACATCTTCGGTAGCTGGCATAGGATTGTTTTCTAAATAATGGAGAATCTCTTTGGCACGAGTGGCCGGATTGTCTTTCGGATCGTCGGAGATGTCCCAGATTTCATGGAGAAATGGTTGTGGAGCTGGATCATCTGATTCCAGGATAGCCGTAATACCTGCCTTCGAGGCACTCATATAGTCCAATACAACGGTACCGAATGATGCATCCGCGATGTAGCAGGTTGTGTAGGTATCGGGTTGTTTCTCCATGGTGTGATCATGTATGTGTCTCCTCCTTGGATCAGTATATTCTTATTTGTACCGAAGAGAACGCGATCGACGCAAACAAAAAAAGGAAGGGTCTCCCCTTCCTAGATGGTGTCTGCTTCTTTTAATTCGCTAACAAACCGCTTGCCGATCGTGAGTGCTTCGTCGAAATCATAGGTGGTGTGTGCTCTTCAAACACCAGCAGGCTGTTCTTGTCTTTTAATTTTTGAATCTGGAAGCGGCCGAACAGCTGCAGGTTGATGGATGCTTTGCCCTGCCCGCTTTCCTTTTATTCCTCTTTTCTTATAATTTCACAAATCATAAATATTAGATAAATTAAATTCACAATCAAGGTGTTGTTTCATGGAAAACATCTTCCAGTTGTTCATTTTACGGAAAACCCTAAGAAAAGACAACATTTCCTTAGGGTTGTTCTTAGCCTTCCATCATCCTTTTATACATATTAAAATCTTTTGAAAAAACTCAAATTTGCTTCTTTATAATACTTTCCTTAGGCCTGCTTGCAGGACGAATACAGCATCTGTTGATACAATAAATGCGTTGGAGTAAAAAACCTATTCAGCTGAAGGAGGAGTCATACATTGGCACGTTTACAAGATAAAGTAGCGATTGTTACCGGGGCAGCCGGTGGTATTGGTTTAGGAACTGCGAAGCTTTTTGCAGAAGAAGGGGCAAAAGTGATCGCTGGAGATGTTCAGTTTGATCTTCTAACAGAAGAGGCAGCTAAGATTAAGGAAGAGGGAGGCGACATTACCCCTCTTTATTTGGATACGGCTTCGGAAGACAGCTGGAAAGAAGTGGTGCAGAAAACTTTAGAAACGTATGGACGGATTGATATCCTCAATAACGCAGGCATTCATCTGCCAAACAAAATATTGGAAACGTCACTAGATGAGTGGCACCAGGTCATGAATATAAATGGAACGGGCTATTTCCTTGGAATGCGTGAAGTGATTCCGCAAATGCAGAAAAACGGCCATGGATCAATTATTAATATAGCGTCGATTTCCGCACTGACAGGGACCGGAGCCGCAAGTGGAAATGGCACGGCCTACAGTGCCGCAAAAGGAGCCGTCCGTTCGTTAACCAAGCACGTAGCCGCTCATTTCGCAGAAGAACATATTCGTGCGAACAGCATCTTTCCCGGTCCGATTAAGACGCCTATTATGGGAGAGAGGCAGAAGACGATTAAGGAAGATAACAAAGACGATGTTCCTCTGCCGCCTCACTACGGAGAAGCAAGCGATATTGCATACGCCGCCCTTTATTACGCATCCGAAGAATCCCGGTTTGTTACCGGAGATGAAACAGTGATCGATGGAGGATCCGTTTTATAATTTTTATTTAAAAAACCTCGCCGCCTTTTAAAAGGCAGTGAGGTTTTTCACTTAACGGTAAAACAAAAGAAGCTTTCCTTTTCGGGTGAGGCGGTGGGTCGTTTGAAAATAATTTTCTTCCTCGAGACGTTTTCGCCCATGCGAAATCGCTTCTGCATCTTCGTTATACTCAAATGATTCATTTAAAAGGACCGTGCTGTCTTTGTCATATACGGTTAAGTAATACGTCATCAAGAACCCCTCCGATTTGTTGAATGAACAGTCATTCATATTATAGCTTTATATTACGCTGAAACATAATGGGAAGCAAGACGTATAGACATGAAATAATCATATTTAGGTAGATATAAAGCTGTATTTTTGTATATGATGGTAGAGGAGGTGTTTGACCGCCGGTGAAAAAGAAAAAACGCAATATATATTCCTTATTTATTACAATTAGTGTTGTCCTCTCCGCTGTCATCATTCTTTTTTTTATTGCGCTGGGAAATCAACAGGAGCCTCAATTAAGGAGTATGGCAGCAGTTTTGCGGTAAACGAAATTCCGGAAGAATTTATTCCTGTTTATCAGGACGCTGCAGAAGAGTATAATGTGTCCTGGGAGCTGCTGGCTGCCATTCACCGGGTGGAAACCGTGTTTTCAACGATGAATGAGCTGGAAAGCCCGGTAGGCGCTATGGGTCATATGCAGTTTATGCCATGTACGTTTGTGGGGTGGAACTACCCGGGCTGCGAAGGAAACGGCAGCCTCGATATTCCGGAAAGTGAACTGACAAGTGTGGAAGTTATTGAAGAATACGGAGGGTACGGGACGGACGGAAATGGAAACGGCCGCGCTGATCCGTATAATTTAGAAGACGCCGTCTATTCCACGGCTAATTACCTGGCTTCCAACGGAGCGGGAAGCGGCCGGGAAGAAGCAGCTATTTTCAACTACAATCAGGCGGACTGGTATGTGGAAGAAGTGCTTGAATACCGGCGGGCCTACAGCGAGGAATACGTGGCCGTAGAGCTTTCAGACGAAGAGAAAAAGCATATTAATTAATGAATACAAGAGAGGAGGGCGTTGAATGATTGAACTGCTGCTGGATATTACCTGGCTTGAAGTATTGTTTTTTATGACTTCCTTGTTTTATGCAGGATTCTTTTCTGTATCCTACCAGGGCGGTTCTTTCTTTCAACCGGGCTGGCTTGAGAAAAAGCAGCCGCCCTCTCTGCTTCAGACAGGTATTACGCCGACTGTTGAAAGAAGGTTTACGTTTGTAAGAAGAAAAGTACCTGTTCTGATGGACCAATCGATAGATGAAGAGCCTCCCGTATTTAACTCTGCTGCATCATAAGGAGATTAAATATGGGAGGAAATAGATATGAAAAGAAAAATGTTATTTTTGCTGGTCATCGTGCTTGGCGTGACTGCACTGTCCGGCTGTGGAATAGAGAGAGAATTTATTACGCCGGAGAGCCAGGGAGTATGGAATCACTATTTTGTGTATCCTTTTTCATGGGTGCTTACCCAGCTTGCTATGGTTTTTCAGGGAAGCTACGGCCTGGCTATTGTAGCAGCGACGATCGCTGTGAGGCTTCTGCTCGTGCCGTTATTTGCAAAGCAGCAGCGCAGTTCGCATGAAATGAAAAAAATTCAGCCGCAGATGAAAGAAATTCAAAAGAAATATAATATGAAGGATCAGACAGAAGCGCAAAAGTACCAGCAGGAAGTGATGAAGCTGTATCAG
>NZ_JALBWT010000073.1:0-7157 GCF_023845525.1 Sinobaca sp. H24 | reverse complement strand
GTATCTCTATTAATTCATTTCAGTCTTGTTAAACAGCTCACCCAGCGGAATCAGGTCGGCTCCGGGGAATATGCCCGGCTGCCGTTTCATTTGGTTCTCTCACATCAATTATCCGGGCATCCGCGGAAGCTTCCACCTCATTCGGGGTAGTTTGTCTAATCGTTTGTTTCTCTGTCATTCGTTTTGTCAGCCTTTCTTATTTAGAGTTATCAATGCTTTGCTGCATACGCTGTTCTACGTCTTCGGCAATACTTTTTAATTCCGGATCCTCTATAAATCCGATTAGTACGGTCGGGCGGGGCATTCCAATATGAGTCACTCCATTGTCTTCGTATACTGTAATTTTACAGGGCAGAAAATTCCCGGCCGCTTTATGGCGGCGTAAGACCTTTTCCGCCTCTTTTGGATTACATACTTCCAAAATACGATAAGGCTCCGGAAATTCAAGTCCTTTTTCGATCAGCTTAGCCTGCAGGTCAAAATCCCACAGCACGCCGAATCCTGCAGTCTGAAGATGCTTCTCCAGTGAAGCTGCGGCATCCTCTACGGTTTTGGTCGATTCAACAGTATAATGAAACATCATTTTGTTCCTCCTTAAAGTGAATTACTAATCGTTATAATATACCCCATGGAGTATATTGTCAAGCGGGAACGTTACTTAAAAAATATTTTGTATACGCTTACATATTTTGCTATACTGTCAACATACCAACCGGTTAGTATACAAGGAGGAGAGAAGCAGATGGACTTTTCTATTCACCAAATGTACGTAAGCTCCAGGAGCAGCTCACAGCGTTTATGGAGGAGCATGTATATCCCAATGAATCCGTGTATGAGAAGCAGCTGAATGCAATGGATACGCGCTGGAGCGCAGTCCCTCCTGTAATGGAAGAATTAAAGAAAAAAGCGAAACAAGCCGGATTATGGAATTTATTTCTACCTGACCGCGAGCATGGGGCCGGGCTTACCAATCTGGAATACGCGCCGCTCTGTGAAATCATGGGCCGTTCGTTAATCGGCCCGGAAGTATTCAACTGCAGCGCTCCGGATACAGGAAATATGGAAGTGCTCTCTAAATACGGCAGCGAAGAGCAGAAACAGCAGTGGCTCGTACCGCTGCTGCAAGGCGAGATACGCTCTTGTTTTACGATGACAGAACCGGATACCGCCTCCTCAGACGCGGTTAATATTCAGGCACGCATTACAAAAAAGGATGGAAGCTATGTGCTCAATGGCACAAAATGGTGGTCCTCCGGCGCCGGAGATCCCCGCTGTAAAATTGCCGTATTCATGGGGAAAACCGACCCCGAAGCCCCGCGCTATGAACAGCAGTCGATGATTCTCGTTCCGTTGGATACCCCCGGTATTACGATAGAGCGGACCCTGTCTGTGTTTGGGTATGATCATGCTCCGCACGGACATGCAGAAATTACGTTCAGCAATGTCCAGGTGCCGGAGGAAAATATGATTTGGGGCGAAGGTAAAGGATTTGCCATTGCCCAGGGCAGACTTGGTCCAGGCCGTATTCATCACTGCATGCGCCTGATCGGGGCAGCCGAACGGTCGCTTGAGTACATGTGCCGCCGTGTCCAAGAGCGGGAAACATTCGGCAAAAAGCTGTCTCAGCAGGGGGTGGTGGCCGAATGGATTGCCGACTCCCGCATAGAGATCGAACAGGCCCGGCTGCTGACGATGCGCGCAGCCTACATGATGGATACGGTTGGCAATAAAGAGGCAAAAACAGATATTGCCATGATTAAAGTGGTAGCACCTTCCATGGCACTCCGCGTGATTGACCGGGCTATCCAGGCATTTGGGGGAGCCGGCGTATCGGACGACTTTCCGCTGGCCGCACAGTGGGCAAATGCGCGAACGCTTCGCCTTGCCGACGGACCCGACGAAGTACACCGGGCCCAGATTGCCCGTCTTGAACTGAAAAAACACACGCCGAAGGAGGATAACAAATGAACGTACAGGAGTTATTTTCACTGCAGGGAAAAACGGCTGTAGTGACCGGAGGAGGAAGAGGACTCGGTTATCAGATTGCCGAAGGGCTGGCGGAGGCCGGGGCCAATATTGTGCTTTGTTCCCGCAAACTCGAAACCTGTGAAGAAACGGCTGCCCTCCTCGAAAAAAAGGGCATACAGACCGCCGCCTTCGCCTGCGATGTAACCAACCAGGACCAGGTGGAACACGTAATAAGCGAAACAAAAAAGCGATTTGGAACGATTGATATTCTCGTGAATAACAGTGGAGCTACCTGGGGGGCACCGGCCGCTGACATGCCGCTGGAGGCCTGGCAGAAAGTTTTAAATGTGAATGTTACCGGGACCTTTTTAATGAGCCAGGCGGCCGGACGTGTCATGATTGAGCAGCAGGCCGGGAAAATCATCAACATTACCTCGGTCGCCGGACTGAAAAGCTCCGCACCTGAAGTCATGGATACGATCGGCTACAATACGAGCAAAGGTGCCATTATTACGTTCACAAAAGATCTGGCTTCCAAATGGGGGCAGCACAACGTCCATGTCAATGCAGTCGCTCCAGGCTTCTTCCCGACAAAAATGTCCAAAGTTATTATGGAGCACGGAGGAGAAGCGATACTGGCCAATACCCCGCTCGGACGATTTGGCGGACCGGATGAATTAAAAGGAGTGGTTTTGTTTCTCGCTTCCAAAGCGTCTGACTATGTCACAGGGGATGTTCTCATTGTAGACGGCGGTTCGCACGTACGTTAACCAGAAAGGGTGAGAAAGCATGAATGAAATAAACACGATCACTGTCGTTGGGGCCGGCCAGATGGGACATCAGATAGCTATGTTAGGAGCACTTGGAGGGTATCGGACCATCCTCTGCGATATCGAAAAAAATAACCTGGAAAAAGCCGACGCGACGCTGGAACAGCTGATGAATGGCTGGGTCCGGAAACAGAAAATCTCTGAACAGAAGAAGAAGGAAGCATTCGAACGGCTGTCTTTCACGGAAGACCTGCAGGAGGCCGCAAAGCAGGCAGATTTTGTGATTGAAGCGGTCGTAGAAAAGCTTGATGTAAAGCAGGAGGTATTCAGCCGGCTTGACGAATGGGCCCCGGAACATGCGGTACTGGCGACAAACAGCTCCACGATTGTCAATAGTCTTCTTTCTACAAACCGGCCGGACCGTATGGTGAATATGCACTTTTTTTACCCTCCGCTTGTTATGGACTGTGTGGAAGTAGTGATGAGTGATGCCACATCTGAAGAAACGGCGCAGGCGGCCATAACCGTCAGCCGCCGGATGAACCGGACCGCGGTACTGCTTCGAAAAGAAATATCCGGCTTTGTGGCCAACCGCATTCTCGGCGCCCTGCAGAAAGAAGCTGTTCATCTTTATGAAGAAGGCATTGCGGATTACAAAGACATTGATACGATTGTTAAAAAAGCACTCCGCCACCCGATCGGCCCATTCGAGCTGATGGATCTATCCGGGATTGATGTGGGCTACTTCGTGCAGCAGCAGCGCTTCCGGGAAACCGGTGATCCCGAAGATAAGCCGGCCGCCTGTATCGAAGAAAAAGTTAAACAGGGACACCTCGGACGAAAAACCGGCCAAGGCTGGTACACGTACCCTTCTTAGGAGGCAGGATATGACAACAATTCCCGTTCGATCAGGAGAAGAGCTAAACAAAGACCGTCTGGAAACCTTTCTGCGTACCCATATGGAAGATCTTCCGACCGGCACGCTGCATGTCACCCAGTTTGCCGAAGGCCATTCCAATTTAACCTATGCGCTGTCCATAGACGGCTGGGAAGCCGTACTGCGCCGGCCGCCGCTTGGGCCTGTCGCACCTAAAGCACACAATATGGAACGTGAATTTACGTTTTTAAAAGAAATTAAGCCGTTTTTTGATGCCGCCCCGGATCCTCTTATATATACAGAAGATACGTCCATCATTGGCGCCCCGTTTTTTATTATGGAGCGCAAGCACGGTGTAGTTCTAGACACTCAGTTTCCGGAACAGATAGAGCCAGACCCTGACTTATGCCGGCATATTTCCACGCAGATGGCAGAACGCCTGGCGGATCTGCATCGGATAGATTATACCCAAACCGGGCTGATGAATATAACCCGGCCGGACGGTTTTTTAAAAAGGCAGGTGGAAGGCTGGATCTCCCGCTATCAGCGGGCAGCCACTGATGATATACCTGCTGCCGATCAGCTGATGAAATGGCTGCAGACCCATCTCCCTGATTCAAAAGAAACGACCGTCATTCATTACGATTACAAATTAAATAATGCGATGTTTACAAATGATTTACGGCAGATGAAAGGGTTGTTTGACTGGGAAATGGCCACGGTAGGTGACCCGCTTGCTGATCTTGGAGTGGCGCTGAGCTACTGGATCGAAGCGGAGGATCCGGATGAGGTCAAGCATGCGCTTGGCGGCACGCCGGTGACCACGCTTCCCGGTTTTTATACCCGGGACGAATTTATGCATCAGTACAGTTTACACAGCGGCAGAGATCTGGCGGGGGTGCACTACTATTTTGTTTTTGCCTACTTTAAGCTGGCCGTTATCGCCCAGCAGATTTATTATCGCTATCAAAATGGCCAGACCTCGGATCCGCGCTTTGCCTCCTTCGGCCGGACCGTTAAGACGTTGATGAAAGAAGGCGAAATGTTACGTTCTCATAAAGGCGGCCGTTCGTGAATATTCATGTCCTGACGCGCAAAGAAGAGATAGAAGAAGCGCAGCTCGTCCGCGGCTCGAAAATTGCGGTCGCCGTCGATGTGCTGCTGGCGACTACGACGATTGCTGCCTGCCTTGAAAAAGGAGCAGTCCAGGTGATTCCTGCCGCTACGCGTGAAGAAGCTCTAGAGCATGCAGCCTCTCTTCCAGCGGACTCCTATATTCTGGCCGGGGAAGAACAGGCGCGTCCTATAGAAGGATTTGTATATCCAGGACCCGTCCATTTGGCTGCCGGGGCACAAAAAACCGTTATTTTAGTGACGACGAACGGGACGGCCGCCCTCCGGAAACTCCAGTCCGCGGAGGAAGTATATGCAGGATCGCTTGTGAACGCCCGTGCGCTTGCTTTCGTACTAGCTGCTAAACCAGAGGAGGCGACTCTTCTTATTACGGCGGCCGGCAATGCAGGGGAGATCAGCCTCGAGGATATGTACGGGGCAGGGTGCTTAATTGATGCGGTATTGAAAGAGAAAACCTGTACGTTGACGGATGCTGCCCGAACTGCGCTGAGCGTCTATCAGAATGAACCAAACGCCCGGCACGTGCTCGAGTCATCCCGCGTAGGGAAAAAACTGCTGGCCTATAACATGGAAGAGGACCTGGAGTATGCTTCAACCGTTAACAGCAGTACAGCTGTATGCCGGTATATAAACACCGGCATATCCAATTAGACTTTTTTATAAGGAGGAACCTATGCAGCATTCAACGATCAAACATCCGGGCGGCTCATTTATGACCGGCAGTACCAGCCCGGACAGCATATTTGTCCCTGAACATATGACCGAGGAGCACCGAATGATCGCCAAAACAGCCGAACGTTTCATAGAAAATGATGTGCTCCCGGTAAGGAACAGGATTGAAGAGCAGGACTTTACGACAACGACCAATCTGTTAAAAAAAGCAGGGGAGCTTGGCCTGCTTGGGCACAGTATCCCTGAATCCCACGGCGGACTTGGGATGGATAAGATAAGCAAGGCCGTCGTCGGAGAGGCGGTGGGAGGAACGTCGAGCTACGGGGTGGCTCATTCCAATCATACGTGCATCGCCACGCTTCCGATTACCTATTACGGGACCGACGATCAAAAGCGGCGCTATCTGCCCAAACTAGCTTCCGGTGAATACCTGGGCGCATACTGTCTGACCGAGCCTAATGCCGGATCAGACGCACTTGCCTCGCAGACTACGGCCGTCTGGTCGGAAGCCAAACAGAGCTACCTGCTGAACGGAACCAAACTCTATATTACCAATGCCGCATTTGCGGATACATTCATCGTTTACGCAAAAGTAGATGGAGAGCACTTTACGTCCTTTATTGTTGAAAAAACATTTGCCGGTCTGTCGCTTGGTCCCGAAGAAAAAAAGATGGGCATTAAAGGATCTTCAACAAGAAGCGTCGTTCTTGAAGATTGTATGGTCCCCCGCGAAAACCTTTTGGGAGACGTGGGACAGGGGCATTTGATTGCCTTAAATGTCCTCAATCTGGGACGGTTTAACCTCGGATCGGCATGCGTAGGTGGAGCCAAAGCGGCCTTTAAAAAGACGGTGGCGTTCATATTAGAACGACGGCAGTTTGGCAGCCGGATTGCGGATTTTACAGCTACAAAAGAAAAAGCAGGCCGGCTGGCGGCCAGACTATACGCGGCGGAGAGCATACAGTACCGGACAGCAGGGCTCCTTGAAGACGCACTTGGAAGCCTTTATACGGAGACGGATCATCACCTCATTAACCAGCAGCTGAGGGAATACGCCGTTGAGTGTGCGATCTGTAAAATATATGGTTCGGAAACATTGGATCTGGTTGTGGATGAAGCACTGCAGCTGCATGGAGGAGCAGGGTTTATTGAAGAATACGAAATCGAACGCGCTTACCGTGATTCCCGCATTAACCGTATTTTTGAAGGAACCAACGAGATCAACCGGCTGCTGGTACCGGCGCCGCTTTTCCGCCGGGCCGCAAAAGGAGAAATCGATCTGGGTACCCTCGCACGTGACGCTGCCCAAACCCTCCATCAGCCTCAGCCGACAGCTGATGGCATGCTCGCACCAGAACAGCGGGCAGTCGAGGCTATAAGGGAAATGCTTCTCGTCTGTTCGGGAATGGCGCTACGAAGGTACGGCAAAGAAATAAAAAATGAACAGGAAACGCTTATAAGCCTGGCGGACCTCTCCATTCAGCTATATGCCGCGGAATCGACGCTGCTTCGAACCATGGCCGCGGTTCAAAAAGTAAAGGAAGCACCGCGAAAGAAGGCGCTGACGTCTGTGTGTCTGTACACGTGCCTGGAAAAGGCCGAACGAACCGCACGTGCGCTTATTTTAGAAATCGGGGAAGAACAGGAAAAAACAGCGCTCACAGAGGCAATATACAAAGTATGTGCAGTATACCAGGAGGCCCGGCCGGTAAGGGAAGCCCTGCGGTTCATTGCGG
>NZ_JALBWT010000072.1:0-7569 GCF_023845525.1 Sinobaca sp. H24 | reverse complement strand
GACCAACTGGCTTACTACTCGCAGCAGGGCACCGCTTTACTGCTGAATATCTTCAGATGGGCGTTATTAATTATTATTATTTCCAGTGTACTGTCGTTTCTTTACTACTTTTGCTACTTCTATGCGCTTTCCTCTGCGCCATGTTATCCCCGGGGCACTCGTGGCCACTATCCTATGGCAGCTTGTCAGCATCGGCTTCTCTGTCTACATTACGAATTTCAACAATTTTCAGCTACCTACGGCAGTCTGGGCGGTATCATTGTGCTTATGCTCTGGCTTTACTTAACCGGATTTATTTTCATTATAGGCGGGGAAGTGAACGCCATTTTGTACCGGCCACAGTAAGCTTTTCCGCTCTGAGCGTTCTTTTTCCTAAAAGCTTTCTTCAGCTATTCGTTTTTTTATATCCTCCCGTGGATCCCAACAGTTGAACTGGTAATGCGGTTTTGTTTCAAATCCGAGACGAATGCAGCTTTTTACCGAAGGCTGTCCGGGCTCTTTTTCTATATGAAACCACCTGCACGTAGCACAGCAGTGATATTTTTGTTCAGGGTTCATAGGCATTCTCCTTTTTCATGTTGTAAAACCCCCGTGTTCCTTTTGAACGCGGGGTTTCAACCATTTATAGTTTTTTCTTGCAGAAGCAGATATTTCATCTTCTGAAATATCAACGTCTACTTCATAGGGCACATCTTCTGCTACCTGCTTTATATTCTTATCGTTATCATTTTCCAGAGCTGTTACTGTAGATGCTCCTGCTGCACTTGCTGCGCCGATTACGACAGCCAGTCCAGAGCCGATATTGATTTAAGCATGTTTTCTCTCCTATCCTAGCCTTTTCTTTTATGCTTTTACAATACCACATATTTTCAGGAGAAGAAGAGCTTACTTCTAAAAATACTATTACGTTTTCATTTCTGGATCATTCTTCTATAATATTAATTTTTTCCGCTGCCTGTTTTGAGCGCTGTTTTGCCTCTTCTACCTCTGCTCCCAGGCTGATCGCCACAGCCATGCGCCGGCCCGGTTTTGTTTCAGGTTTTCCAAAAATGCGCAGTTCGGTTTCCGGAATGAGAAGCGCATCCTGTGCTCCTTCAATATGATAGTTTTTGGATTCTTTTTCGGCTTTTACTGCATAAGAGGCTCCCGCACGGTGAAAGATAATATCTTCTACCGGAAGACCCAGCACGGCACGAACGTGAAGCGCAAATTCTGATAAATGCTGGGTAGCAAGCGTAACCATGCCTGTATCATGGGGCCGGGGCGATACTTCACTAAAATATACATTATCTTTTGTCAGGAAGAGCTCTACCCCAAACAAGCCATACCCTCCTAAAGCAGCCGTCACTTCTGCTGCTATTTTTTTTGCCTGTTCGAGCTGAGCAGCCGGCATTGGATGGGGCTGCCAGGATTGAATATAATCTCCATCTTTCTGTTCATGGCCAATTGGTTCGCAGTAGGAAGTGCCGGAAATAGACTGTACCGTCAATAAAGTAATCTCCGACTCAAAGGGAATAAATGATTCCACAATCACTCGGTTTTTCTTTCCTCTTCCACTGCCTACTGCTTCCTGCCAGGACGTTTCTATATCTGCTTCAGAGCGGCATACGGTCTGCCCCTTTCCTGAAGAACTCATCACCGGCTTAATTACACACGGAGTACCGATTTCTTTTACTGCTGAAGCAAGTTCTTCTATGTTATCTGCAAATTGATAGGAAGCCGTCGGTATTTTAAGCTCCTCACTAGCAAGGCGGCGGATACCTTCACGATCCATCGTCAAATGGGCGGCTCTTGCCGTCGGAATGACGCGGAACCCTTCTTCTTCAAGTTCTATCAATGCTTCTGTTGCTAACGCCTCAATCTCAGGAACAATATAGTCCGGCTTTTCCCAGCGGACAATTTCCTTCAGCTTGTCTGCTTGCAGCATATCAATCACATAAGAGCGATGTGCCGTCTGCATGGCTGGAGCTCCGTCATATCTGTCTACAGCAATCGTTTCTACACCTAAACGCTGCGCCTCCATAATCACTTCTTTTCCAAGCTCACCGGATCCTAAAATCATTAATTTTATTCCTTTTTGTTGTAAAGGGGCACCTATATTCATTTATTTCCTCCCAGAAATCGTAGTCCTTTTTATCTTACAATCTCTCTTCCTCTTTTTTCAACCTAAATACGAACAAAAATATAAAAATATATATTAATATTCGTTTTTAATGATTTTGCCTGTCTTTTACTCATGGAAATAAAAGCTGCCTGCAATGAAGTAAAAGACTCATTGCAGGCAGCTTTATTTAACAATTATTTGTCTCTATTTTCAGGCTTAATGTTTTCTTCGCCTTCAATACGCGCTTCCTCACGCTTTACTTTTTCAGTCGTTTCTTCAGTTTCCTGATATTTTCTTTTACCTACAACGACTTCGTCTGTTACGACCGGGGTTTTTTTGATTTCAATTTGTTCTTCTACTACAGGTACACGAATTTCTTCAGATCCCTCCGAAAACTCTCCGATTTTTGTTCCTGTAACATCCTGATCTTCTTCCGAAACTGCACGTCTTTCAATATATACTTCTTCACGCTGAACTGGTACTTTTATCGTTTTTTCTACTTCTACTACTTCTTTCTGACTTCTACTTCGCCTTTTCTACTTTTTCTTTGCTTACATCAAGTTTTTCTTCGTGCAGGCGGAGGGCCTGCTGTTCTTCTGTTTCTGCATCTGCTTCCCGTTTAGTCGAGGTACTTTCTTTTTCCGGTGGCTGGACTATCGGCTGAAGCTTTGCTTTCGGACGAAAACCGCTCTTAAAGAAGGGGCTCTTTTTTCCGCTGCGTTGCACCTCTTTTCTTCCGCAGAAGAGGCAGTAGCCGTATGTTCTGTATAACTTCTCGGACGTGATGCTGTGCCTTCGTGAGCCACGACAATAATGTTGCCTCTTTGATATCTGCGTCATATTTGTCAGCTTCTTCTTTTGTCAGCCCAAGACGGATTAACGTTACATCTGACTGATCTCTCTGCTGCTCAGGAGAGAGGCTTCTTTTAAGTTTTCTACAACTCCTCTGCTGCTGCTTTCGTTTGTATGTTCTAAATGGATGTGCGTTCCCGTTTCTTTTGAAAGATAGGCCGCGCTGTCCTTATTGTTCAGCACAATAGAAATATCATTCGCTTCGAGACCTTGCTCTCTGAGCCCCGCTACCGCTCCAATCGCCTGTTGTTCATTTTGGTAAGATCCAATACTCTTGTTTCCATCTTATAAAACCTCCATTTAATGTAGGTACCTGTTTATTCCTTTTCATACATTACGTTATGCTTCACGTTCCCCTCCTCGCTTTTTGAAACTGCTTTACCCTGCATATTAATAAACTCGAGACAAAAGACTACGGCATTTGGAAACAATCTCTATCCAACGGCCCAGACCGCCATAAAAAAGATTCCCCCTGCTGTAGGAGAATCTGCACAGCTTTTATTCTTCTGTTATTTCCCATGTATAGTTAAATCAACGCATCCATTTAATGTCTGGGCTACCGGGCAGCCTTTATCAAATACACGGAGTGCTCTTTCCGCCGGCTCTTTTTTACCTGCAGGAATGCTCAGCTCAAAGTGAACATCAATTTTTGTTATTTTCAGGACACCTTCTGGAGCTTCAATTGTTCCTTTAGCGACAGCTTTTAATTTATTTGGATAAGGCGGTATGCCGCGCGCATCCAGCGCGCCGGATAATGTTCCGGTTAGTCAGCCGCCCGCTGAAGCAACAATATGATCCAAAGTAGAGGGATATTCGGTTTCGGGTGAAACACCGTAGAATTCCTTTACTCCGCCGTGGACTCCGTAGTTGAAAGGCTCTTCAAATCCATTAATGTAAGCCATGCGGTGGGGCGGTTCATGCTGTTCAATAGTAATGGTGTTAATTCAATTGGTTTACTCATTCATCACCCTCCTGAATAGTATTTATAATTCTCCATTCCCATTTTATAATCTTTTAAGCATACTCTCTTTTCTAACATTAAACTATTTATACTTTTAATCGAACAAACTTCTAATTAATGTCAGGATCAGGAAAAGAGGTGGCCGCTGTGGAGAACCGGATCATCTTCTTAATCGATATGCAGTCTTTTTATGCCAACCTGGAAAAAACTGGCCCACCCTCTATTAACAGACGAGCCTGTTGTTGTAGCGGAGACCCTCTATTAGAAGCGGTGTTATTTTAGCCGCATGCCCAACGGCAAAATCGTATGGAATTCAAACTGCCGAACCAATCTGGCAGGCGCAGAATAAATGCCCGCATGTACATATACTTAAGCCTCACATGCAGTTTTATGTAAATGTGTCTGTTACTATATCCAGTTTTCTGGAACAATACAGCGCAGCAGTAGAACCCTACAGCATTGATGAGGTTTTTCTGGAACTTCCCGCCATGAAGCAGGGGAAGGCAGAACAGCTGGCCCAGCATATCAAACAGCGCATGCTCCGGAAATCGGCGTTCAGGCCCGTATCGGTATCGCACGACAAAAGTGTATGCAAAAATGGCCTGCGATCATTTCGCTAAAGAAAGCAGAACGGGAACGGCTGTCCTCAATGATGCTAATGTCGCCGAGCTGCTTGGCCCCTTCCTATAGGCAGGCTTTTCAGCGTGGGAACCGGATGGAGACCCATCTTCTTAATATGGGAATCCGGACCATCGGCCAGCTTGCCCGGCACCCGCTTTATGACTTGAAGAAAGATGGGGTATTAACGGAGAGCTTCTCTGGCAGACAGCCGGGGTATGACACTTCCCCTGTTTCTCCTTCTACTCATCAAAAGCGAAAATCCATCGGCCATCATATGACTCTGCCGCGTGATTATTATCACTGGTCGGAAATAAAAGTAGTACTGCGGGAACTGAGCGAAGAGGTAAGCAGAAGGAGCCGGCAGCATACCTCTCTCGGCCAGGTCGTCAGTACAGGAGCAGTCGGGCAGGAATATGGATTTAAGCGTTCCTTCCATCGTCAGCAGCGTCTCTTTGAACCAACAAACAGCGGTAAAGTTATTTTCGAAACCGCCTCTGCTTTATTTAAAGAGTACTGGGATGGTACCCCGATTCGAAGCCTGGGAATTTCTTTAAGTTCCCTTCAGCCGGCTTATTATAAACAATTAAGTTTATTTGACACCAATGAGGATCTGGAATCTCTTTATCACACCATTGACCTGCTTAAAGATAAATATGGAATGGACGCCGTGCTTCATGCTTCTTCTCTTTCTCCTGCAGGACAGGCGATGATAAGGGCTAAGAAAATCGGCGGTCATTACAAATAATTTTGTTTCTTCTATTATAAATGGTGGTATAAGTAAACATTGGTTATTTGAGGAGGGATAGGATTGAATAAGCTGAGCCGTTTGTTTTTCAAAGCTTCAAGAACAATGGAGATGCCCAGGCCGTTCGTAACGGCACTATCGAAAAGACTCGCCCGTCGTGTCCTCGGAAGACAAGCCGGGAAATTGATTCGAAAAATTATCCGATGACATGCTTTCCCTCTTCATTTTATACTGAACGTTTCAATCGGTTTAAAAGAACCATCTATCTCCAAAAAAAAAGCCAGGCATCTGCCTGGCTTTGGTTTATTTGTTACGACTCGTGTACACCCAAAGCAATTTTTGCATAGCGTGACATCATACTCTTATCCCACTGCGGGCTCCATACAATATCTACTTCAACTTCTTTAATTTCACCAAACTCCTGCAGCTCCTCTAATGAGTTTTTATATCGCTCACTATGGTTGCTGCAAGCGGGCATCCCATCGCAGTAAGCGTCATGGTAATCTTAACGTTATCTGCATCATCAATATCTACGTTGTATATTAAGCCCAGATTGACTATATCAATATCAAGTTCAGGGTCAATAACGTTTTCGAGCTCCGCATACACGCGGTCAATCATTTCTTGTTTTTCATCCGTCATGTTATCTACCTCCTGTTCTTTCTATGAAAAGTATAACAAAATCCGGACAAATAGAACAAATTCCTGATTTTAACAGCGGATAACTGTTCAATACCTGCTTATTTATAGTATACTTCATCATGTACTTTGCAAGCGTACATTTGTATTTCATAGATCTTATTCGTTAATGAAAGGAGAACAAACCAGCATGCTGCTATGGATTACTGCTATTATCCTTGGCCTGGCGGCCGCTTACATGTTATCAACACGATGGATTCCCGCCGGCGGGGCATCATGCACCGATCTTCCGGAAAAGGCTCTTCTTTCAGAGGATACATCAGTATTGGACATTCGTGAATACCTGGACGTTGATCATAATCCGTTACCTGGAGCACAGGTTCTTCCCTATCCTTATTTAAAAAGGTATCTGCACACTATTGAAAAGCAGCATGTTTTTCTAATAGCCCCGGACAAGGTATCGAAAAACTTAGCTATCGAATGCTGCGCAGAAATAATATACAGGTGGCACACTATACCATTGTAGAGCGCAGTTCGCATGGAGGACAGCCATTAAAAGCTCCATGTAATTAATGTCACCTATATTTTTCCAATAGAAAGCAGCTACTTATTCAGTTGTTTTCTTTTTTCATGTGTAAATGAATAGCTGTTCATTATTCTCTACCTTTCTTTTAGTTATTCTAGTATACTTGCATTAATTCGACCTAAAGGAGGCCGCACGATATGAAGAGAGAGGATCTGCTTGCGCCGGCTCAGTACAACATAGTTGATGAACTGGACGCTTATAGAAATGACGATCAAAAAACCGCCGTTCGGTGGATGAATGAAAAAAAAGAACGCCGTGACGTGTCTTACAAAACTCTTTTGGAAAAAACCAGCCAGTTTGCCGGTGTGCTGCTCGATATGGGCATAACAAAAGGAGACAAAATTCTTATTATTGTTCCGCGACTGCCGGAAGCATATATGATATACCTTGCCTGCCTGAAAATTGGAGCTGTGGCCATTCCAAGCTCTGAAATGCTGCGCTCCAAAGACCTGGTATACAGGCTTCAGCATTCAGAAGCAGTTGGAATTATCGCACACCACCACTCTACTGAAGAAGTCGATGCTATTACAGAAGACCTCCCTCATCTGCAGTTTAAGCTGACACTCGGGGGTGCTGTAGATGGCTGGCAGCATGCTGATGTTCTTGCTGAAACAAAAGACAAAGAGCTGGCTACCGCTGATACTAAAAGCAGCGATGTTGCTTTTTTGTCCTACACTTCCGGAACTACAGGCAATCCTAAAGGCGTTATTCACACCCATGCCTGGGCCTACGCCCATGTCAGAACCGCAGCTACGGAATGGCTCGGGGTAAGGGAAAATGATATCGTCTGGGCTACGGCCGCTCCCGGATGGCAGAAGTGGGTGTGGAGTCCATTTCTTTCCACCGTTATGCTTGGAGCCACTGCGTTTGTATATCATGGTGGATTTAAGCCGGATACTTATTTACAGCTGCTTCAGGATGAGAATATTAATGTTCTCTGCTGCACGCCTACCGAGTACCGCTTAATGGCGAAAGTCGACAATCTGGACTCTTACAGTCTTCCTCATCTCCGCAGCACCGTATCGGCCGGGGAACCATTGAACCGTCCGGTAATTGAGGCA
>NZ_JALBWT010000071.1:0-7890 GCF_023845525.1 Sinobaca sp. H24 | reverse complement strand
AGCGAGTATCCGCGGCAGGTGGAGGCACTGGCGCGGCAGAAACTGGGGAAACGGCGTTCCAGTGTTTTTCCGGTGCCGTGCATAGAAGTACTTGCCTGCCGCAGTTATCAGGAAGCGAATTTATTACATAAACAGTTAACCGGAGCAGGGCTGCAGAAGCAGTCCTGGTTTCTGTTTCCGAAGATAAAAGAAGTGGAGTCTTTTTCCATTGAATCATCAGTAAAAGAAGCACATCCGGAAGTGCTGTTTGCAGATGTGAATGGAGAGCCGCTGTCAGCATCCAAGAAAACAAACCAGGGCATTACGCAGCGTCTGGGTCTGCTCAAGCAGCTCGATCCCGACATTTACAGCCTGTTTACGAAAACAGTAAGTCTGTATCCACGAAAGATATGTGCACGTGATGATATTATCGATGCTTCCATTTTGGCCATAACCGCATGTCATCCTGAATGGAGAGCTGACGGAATCGATCAGCATCCGGATTATTCTGCTGAAGGACATGAAATGAATATGCGAACGGTTAAATACATACCGTAAACAACTTGCCGGCTAAGCGCACGGAAGTTGTTTTTTTATAATAGACACGGGCCGAAAGTTCAATCAATAGAATGGCACCACAGGAGAGTGGTACAATAATGGGCAAAGATAGGTAGTAAAGCAGTGACTTCCGCCGGAAGCGGACGGGAGTATTGAATAGATAAAGGTGGTTCATATTTTGAGAAGAATGATTTTATTGGTGTCCGCTGCACTGGTTGTTTTTTGGACGAAACCAACATGGGAAGAACCTGCTGGCAGCTTTATGCCTGAACCGTTAAACGATGTGATAAACAATGGCTTTGACTTTGAGAAGATGACAGAGGATGCGGTCGCCCTTTTAAATAATGTGACAGGTTCAGAACGAGAGCCGAAACAGGAAGCTGTAGAAGTAGAAGAACCTGAACTGACCACCCCTGAGGATCAATCCTTTTCTGTAGGTAATGTAGAACTCGGTGACACGAAGCAGGATGTAGAAGACATGTATGGGGAGTCTATGCGCGAAAGCGAAAATGAATACGGAATAAACTGGTTAACTTATCACGAAAACTATCAAAATTTTATGATGGTTTCGTATAATGAAGAAGGTGTTGTGCAGGGACTTTACACGAACCAGAATTTACTTTCCTCCCAGTACGGAATTACGTTGGGAGACTCAAAATCATACGTAAATGAAACCTTGGGAGAACCGGAGGAAATGATCCGCAATGGCAGATTTAACTATCAGATCAACAGTGAAGGAGAATACGACGTTCATCAGATGGATGGCAGCTATGTCACTGTATTTTATGATGTTCATGAAGAGGATGAAGTAACTGCTGTTCAGATTATTGACGAAAACCTGGAAGCAGCGAAAGGAAGTTTTTATGCAGACAACAGTGAATCCTTAAAAGAAGGGTTTGAATACCAGCTGTTCGACTTAACCAATGCTGCCCGTGTCCAGCATGATCTTCCCGTGCTGGAATGGAACGAAGAAGTAAGAGAGACGGCCCGTGCGCATAGTACCGACATGGCAGACAACCAATTTTTCAGCCATACGAACGAGCAGGGGCAGTCTCCTTTTGAGCGGATGGAAGAAGATGAAATTACCTTCACGCGTGCCGGAGAAAACCTGGCATATGGACAGTTCAGCAGCGTGTTCGCCCATCAGGGGCTGATGAATTCGATGGGACATCGGGAGAACATTCTGAATGAAAGCTTTACAGAGCTTGGCGTTGGCGTTGATTTTAATGAGGACAATCAGCCATTTTTCACAGAAAATTTTATAACGATATAATAAAAAACGCCTTTCGTCGAGAAAGGTGTTTTTTATGTAAAAGATTAATTTTTAGATTTTTCTTTTTCTACAATCGCCTGGATATTTTCCAGCGCTTCCTGCATTTTATCGACATCTTCCTGCGGAATTTTTGAGAAATACTTTTCATGCAGCTGCCGCTCTGCTTCTTTAAACTTTGTTTTCCAGTACTGGCCGCGTTCCAGCAGCTGTAAAATAACTTCCCGGCGGTTTACAGGATTGACGGTGCGCTCCAGAAACTGTTCCTTCTCCAGGTGGGAAACAGCCTGGCTGGCCGTGCTTTTTGAAATGTAGAAGTGGCGCGCTACATCATTGATGCTGCTCTCCTGATGATGAAACACAAACCAGAGGATGCTGACCTGCCGTTGATTCAAGGGAAGATCCGGCATAGGAAAATCACTGATGATGGTGTTATGGATACGTTCGGTTATTTCAATAACGCGGTATATGTCTGCAGGCTGTGAATTCAATAGATAATCTCCTTTAAATAGAAAATATAGATACATAAAGCCTATCATGAAAAGGCAGAACAGAGAACTGTATAAAATGGAAACGGTTAATTATTAAACAGTTAAAAAAATAAACTGTTTATCTATTTAATTATTAAGCAAATTACGTTAGAATGAAACCTGCATGAAAAAGAAAGGGGACCGCCTATGGAAGAACACGGAAAAGTATTTTCGGAAATGATGGAAAGCTACCGTAAAATACATCACTCCCTGCTGCAGCTTTTTCCGTTTCCGGATATAAGCTTAACCAAACGCCAGCAGGTGATGCTGCTATATATCCTCAAGCAGGAGAACGTTACAATGACCGGCTTGGCAGAGTACTGTGACATATCGAGAAGCGCGGTAAGTCAGACTATTACAAAACTGGAACAATTATCTATTATCAAGCGTGTCATTAATAAGGAAAACCGTAGAGAGGTCCACATCGAATTCGGCACAAAAGGGCTGGAGATGAAAGATCAGTTCGTTCAGATGGAACAGAATCTCATTGAACAGTACCTCGTTAAAATAGATATAAAAGATCTTAAAGTAGTCCAGAAAGTCATGCGTACTTTTGAAGAAGTTATTTCTGGAGAAGGCCATAAACCACTACAAGAATCAGAGGAGAGAAACAGTAAATGAAAATATGGGATCTTTCAATAAAACGTCCAAAGTTTACGATTGTGATTATGCTTGTGTTATTAATATTAGGTGCTGTGTCCCTGACGCGTCTGCCTATTCAGTTATTTCCGGACGTGGAAGCACCTGTAGCTGCAGTAAGCACAAGCTATCCAGGCGCCGGTCCGGAAGAAGTTTTAAATGATGTAACAGAAAACCTGGAAGAGGAACTTTCTAGTGTTTCCGGACTCGATCAGCTTACTTCCCAGTCACTGGAAGGCTCATCGATTGTCATAATGGAATTTACAGCGGATACAGATATTGAAGATGTAGAAACAGAAGTTGTTTCCACGATTACTCAGGCAGATCTGCCTGATGATGCTGGAACACCGGCTTTTCTTCAGTTTGATCCATCTATGTTCCCAAGCATCCAGCTGGCTGTTTCCGGAGGAGGAGACGAAGTACCGGCTTTTCAGGAAGAGACAGCCTCTCTTGAACGGGAACTTTCCCGGGTTGATGGAGTCGCAAGCATTTCTGAATCAGGCTCTTTAACGGAGCAGTACGAAGTCATACTGGACCAGGCCGAATTAGAAAATGCAGGCATTTCCCAGTCGGATGTCGTTCAGGTTATCCAGGGCCAGGAGGCCGCTGTGCCGGGCGGAGTTATCGTTGATGAAGAGCAGGGAGAAACCATTTCCACCCGTATTTTAAGCGAGCTTACCTCCCCTGAAGAAATTGAAGAGCTTACCGTTTCCCAGGATCCGGAATCCGGTGATGCGGTTCCTTTATCCGATGTAGCGGAAGTATCGCTGCAGACTGAAGAGGAAGATGTCATTACGAGGGTGAACCAGGAGAGTTCCATTCAATTGGACGTCATGCAGGAATCCGATGCAGACACCACCCAGGTATCGAGCGATTTTAATGAAGAACTCGACAGCCTGCTTGATGAAAGCGAATATTCTGATCTGGAAGCGGTAAGCCTGTATGATGAAGGCGAATACGTTCAAGACTCGATAAACAGTGTTATTACTGCTCTTGTCAGCGGTGGTATTTTGGCCATGGTCGTGCTGTTTGCGTTTCTTCGTAATTTAAAAACCCCGTTAATTATCGGGATTGCCATACCGTTTTCGATTATTACCACCTTTGCATTGTTTTTCTTTACGAACATCAGCTTGAACATGATGACGCTTGGAGGTCTGGCACTCGGTATCGGGATGCTCGTTGATAACTCCATCGTCGTTGTCGAAAATATTTACCGTCACTTATCTATGAAGAAAACGCCGAAGCAGGCAGCAGCCGATGGAACTCGTGAAGTAGCAGGAGCGATTACCGCTTCTACATTAACGACCGTTTCCATCTTCCTTCCCGTTGTCTTTATTACAGGACTTGTCGGAGACCTGTTTGCCCCATTATCGATCGCAGTGGCATTCAGCCTGATTGCTTCTTTGTTCGTAGCAGTGACCATCGTTCCGATGATCGCCAGCAGAATTTTAACAGCGCCGAAAGAAGAAGTGGAAAAAAAGCGCAAAAACTCGCCAATGATGAAAAGAGTCGAACGGGTTTCCCGATGGACTCTGCGCAGAAGAGCGGTCGTTATTGCAATAACGCTTGCTACTTTAATTATCGGAGCGCTCGGGCTGACAACAACCGGTGTTGAATTTCTGCCTGATTCCGATGAAGGTATTGCTCTTGTAGAAGTAGAGCACGAAGAGGGCACGACGCTCGGAAGAACTGAAGAAACCATTGCCCAGATAGAAGAAGAGCTGGATGACGATTCAGATATCGAAAGCTATTTAAGTACAATTGGGTCGACTTCCCAGCAGGGAGGCTTAAGTTCCGAAAGCCACACTGCTGAAATAATTGTTAATCTTGTAGACGCGGGAGATCGTGATACTACAACAGCAGAATTTACCGAATCACTTGCCGATGAGATTGAAGATATAGATGACGCCGCGGATATTGAAGTACAGGACTTTGCCCAGGCTGGACTTGGTGGGGAGCCGAACACATACTCATTCACTATTGAAGATCCGGACTCTGAGCGTCTTGCTACTAAGAGTGATGAAATTGTAGAAGCGCTCGAAGATGAAAGCATCATCCGCAGTGCAACAAGTACGGAAGAAGAAACAGCACCTGAACTGCAGGTATCTATTGACCGGGAAGCTGCAGAAGACGAAGGCCTTGCGCCGGCGCAGTTTGCAGAAGCTGTTAATACAGCTACCGGCGGGGAAGTTGCAGGCAGCATTACTACCGACAGCAACGATACGTATAACGTAAATGTACGATACGCAGATTCCGTGCTGGAAAGCGCCGGAAACTTTGAAGATATCTCTATTCCAAATCAAGAAGGAGATTATATTGCTCTATCTGATGTAGCAGAAATTGAGGAAGGTCAGTCCCCGGCCGTCATTAACCGGGCTGATATGATTACAAGTGCAGATTTTGATGTACTATATCAGGCCTCAAGTGATTTAAGCGACGCATCAGAAGTGGTGGATGACGTTATTGACGATGTGGGACTAGCAGGCGACGCCGAGTTTGTAGTAGGCGGAGACCAGGCAATGATTGATGATTTAATAGGCGATGTCTCTCTGGCATTTGTACTTGGCTTAATTTTCATCTATCTTGTGATGGCAGCTCAGTTCGAATCATTTAAATATCCGTTCATCATTATGTTTACCGTACCGTTATTTGTAATAGGCGTTATGCTTGCGTTAACTATCACGCAGAATCCAATAAGCGCCATGGCGTTAATAGGGGTGATTGTCCTCGCCGGAATTGTCGTCAACAACGCGATCGTGCTGGTGGACTACATCAACCAGCAGAAGCAAAAAGGACTGCCGACGGTAGAGGCAATTGTATCCGGTGTACAAGACCGGACAAGACCGATTCTGATTACGGCTATTACTACCATTCTCGGTATCATCCCATTAGCACTTGGTATTGGAGAAGGCGCAGAGATCATTCAGCCGATGGGTATTGTTATTATTGGCGGTCTGATCAGCAGTACCTTCCTGACACTATTTGTTATTCCAGTTATTTACAGCTTATTTGATAAATCAACAAGAAACATGAATAAGAAGTTTATGACACCGGATGGACAGGTGGTTTACAAACGCGATCTCGATAAGGATACGACTTCAGTACAGCCGGTCGATAAGCGGGAGAAATATTTGGCTTCAGAACATGCGTCAACGCAGGAGACGATTGAAACAAAAGACACAGAAACAAACAATGAAGTAACAACAGAGACTAAAAACCAGAATACAAAAGACCAGTACTCAAAGGATGAAATTGTTGGAATCCTCGAAGAGCTCGTTAAAAAAACAAAATCCTCTTCTGATGATAAAAACAATAATAATACCCGCGAATAATAATCATGTAAAAAGGAGCTGTCCCAAGAGGGACAGCTCCTTTCAGGTTGTTGAGAAATGAAAGAAACAAGGTTGTTTTTTCCCGTGGATCGTTCGATCCACGTTTTTTTCACTTCTTTCGCAAAAAATCGTCCTCTAAGCCGACCGTTTGGCGAGATAGAGGGCGATTTTTTTCATGTTTTGACAGGCAGCGGTGAGATGGGCTGCGCTTGGACAGACGGGTGCCCGCGATACCGCGTGTACCGAAAACCGTGGAGCTCTTTGGCATCGCCAAAGCTCCGTTCGATGGTCTGGCTGCGTAAATGGTACAAGGCTTTTCCTGTCTTCGTTCGTTTTCTTGCTCGCGCCCGGTCTTTCCCATCCTCCCATATATGTCGGCTAATTAACCGGGAGGAAGCGGCAGGCGAAAAACAAGTCTCCCGCATCGGACAGCCCTGACAGTCCTGCGGGCGGGAACGATACTGACGATATCCTTCCCGATCGGTAAGGCGGTAGGTCAACATACAGCCCATCGGGCATACATAGGCTTTTTTGGACGCGATGTATCGAAACTTCCGTTTCGGCAGGTACCGGCGGCTTTTTCCGTAGCGACGGTATCCCATCACCGCATAAATTCCCTGCTCTTCGAGCTTTTTGCACAAATAGCCTGTAAAATAGCCGGCGTCGAGCGCCACCGCCTCTACCGGGAAATCAAACGTAGCCCGCTGCACCTCCAGTCGGTCCAGATACGGATCCGCATCGTGGACGTTACCGGGCGTGATATAGGTATCGGTAATGATATTATATTTGGCGTCCACCGTCCGGTGGTCGAGGTAGAAAAATCCCTGCGGTTTGCCATCTCGCATCATGAATCCACTATCCGGATCAGTCCGACTGATTCGGGTCATCGCTGGGTCGGCGGGCTTCCTCTCCTTCCGGGGTCCGAGCGCTTTTTTCCTTCTTTTTCCCGATCGGCTTGCACTTCGGCTTCCAGTTCTGCTAGATAGGCAGGAACTTTGGGGGATTTGGCTTTACGTAGAAATTTGTTTTTATTGGCATTCGCTTTGACATGGGTGGAGTCACTCACTAAAATCCGACCGTCCACCAATCCATGGCCCTCTGCTTGACGAACAATGGCATTAAAAATATCTTCAAATACGGTGGTATCCAGAAACCGGGTCTGACGGTTCCAGCTGATCGTGGAATGATCTGGAATGCGATCCGTCAGAGAAAGACCAAGAAACCAACGATAGGCGACGTTGGTCTGAAGCTCTTTTTCCAATTGCCGTTCCGAACGAATGCCATAAAAATAGCCGATAAACATCATTTTAAACAACGTGATCGGTGGAATGGAGGGCCGACCGATGGTCGGCGAATAATAGGCAGCCAGTTTTTCTTCAATAAACTGAAAATCAATCATCGTATCAATGGTGCGGAGAAAGTGATCAGCGGGCACCAGTTCTTCTACAGAAACAGTCACTTGATCGCGTCGATGGTTTTTGGCTTTGCCAAGCATCTTAGGATCGCCCCTTTTCTTTTCAGTATACGACCATTCCAGCTGCTTGCCCACAAAAAAACTGCCGAGAAAGAAAACTTTCTCGAC
>NZ_JALBWT010000070.1:0-8364 GCF_023845525.1 Sinobaca sp. H24 | reverse complement strand
TCGTTCCAGAACGTCCCTGTCGTAATAGATGGTTTTATTGTACCGCCGGAAGAGCCGGGGCTCGGAATTACATTAAATCCCGATGTATACAAAAGAAAAGATCTTCTCTATAAAATGTCGGAAGCGCCTTCCTTCATCAGTGAAACAGCTGTTTACAATTCGAAAGGAGAAGGCGATCCCTGGAAAAGAGAAAGCAGTTAATCAAAAAAGGAGTGAAAATATATGAATATTTCATTTATAGGACTCGGTATTATGGGCCTGCCAATGGCGCAGCATCTGCAGGAAAAGGGCGATCTGTTTAAGGTGTACAACCGCACTAAGAAAAAGGCAGATATTTTTAAAGAAACGGACGTGGAAATAGCCGATTCGCCGAAAGCGGCAGCGGAAGGGGCGGACATTGTCATTGTGATCGTGTCCGATTCTGCGGATGTAAAAGAAGTGGTACTCGGAGAGCAGGGCGTGATCCACGGAATAAAAAAGGATGCCATCGTAGTGGATATGTCATCGATTAACCCGGAAGTGACGAAAGAAATCGGTGGAGAATTAGAAAAAAGCGGCGCTCATTTAGTAGATGCGCCGGTAAGCGGCGGGGAGAAAGGCGCACAGAATGCGGCTCTTGCTATCATGTGCGGGGGAGAGAGCGCCCACATAGAGAAAGTGAAGCCCTACCTGGACGTAATGGGAAAAAGCGTGGTACACGTCGGAGAGCTTGGCTCCGGCGGATATGCCAAACTGGCCAATCAGGTGATCGTAGCGATAGAACTGCAGGCCGTAAGCGAAGCAATCTATTTGGCAAAGCAGGCAGATTTGGATATTGATGCGCTCTACGAGGCGATCCGCCACGGCCTGGCGGGAAGCAACGTGCTCGATCAAAAGATAGATAATTTTAAAAAGGAAACGTACGATCCTGGTTTTAAAGTAAAGCTGCATTTAAAAGATATGAATAATGCCCTTCAGGCAGCCGAGGCGCAGGGGATCACGCTTCCTATAACATCAGAACTGCAGAAATTCATGAAGGAAATGACCGAGAGCGGGCTGGAAGAGCTGGATCACTCCGCGCTTTATCAATACCTGACAGCAAAATAAACCGTTAAAAAGAAAGAGGTGCAGAGATGAATGTAATTAAACAAAAAGTGAAAAATGGAGAAACGGCCCTGGGCTGCTTTATCGGTTTATACAGTCCGGCACTTGCAGAAATAGCCGGCTACGCTGGATTTGATTTTGTCGTGATTGATAATGAGCACGGTTCATTCAGCTGGGGCGAAGTGGAGCATATGATTCAGGCCTGTGAATCAGCGGAGGTGGTGCCGTTTGTCAGGGTGCCGGACTCTGATCCTATTTCTATTTTAAAAGCGCTCGACCGGGGCGCCAAAGGCATTCATGTGCCCCAGGTGCAGACGGCGGAAGAAGCAGAAAAGATCGTAAAGGCCGCTCACTATCCGCCGAACGGCACGAGGGGCGCAGCTTATTCTGTGAGAGCCGCCAAATACGGTCTGGGCGGAGGAAGTGCCTATCTCGAGCAGAGCAATGAAGACGTGTTTATCGCGGTTCATATAGAAAGTCCTGCAGCAGTAAAAGAAGTCAAAAGCATTATAGCGAGCGGAGTCGATATGGTCTACATCGGCCCGACGGATCTATCGGTATCAGCAGGCAGGGCTGAACAAGGAGCCTCTCATCCTGACGTAGAGCACATGATTCAAACCGTATTTGAAGCAGGCAGAGCGGAAAACGCAGACGTAGGAATACAAGTAGCCAATTTGGAGGAATTAAAAGCAGGCAGGGAAAAGGGCGCCCGTTACATGTGTATCGCCATTAATGCATTAATTAATCCCGCCATCAAAAAATATGTAGAGGAAGCCCGCAGCGGCAGATAAAGGAGACTATCATATGATAAAGCAGAGCAAACGAATCCCCTGCTCCGAAGCAATTGTTGAATCCATGAAAATTGAACAGGTGGAAAAAGTATTCTGCGTGCCGGGGGAGAGCTTTCTTCCTCTCATGGAATCTATTTATCTGGAGCCGTCCATAGAGCTCTATTCCAACCGGCATGAAGGCGGAGCGGCCTTTATGGCAGAAGGCTACGCCAAGGCATCAAACAAAACAGGCGTCGTCATGGCTACGAGGGGAGTGGGCGCGGCGAACCTTTCGATTGGGATACACACCGCCTACCAGGACTCGACTCCGATGGTTGTACTGCTGGGGCAGGTCCACAGCAAATTCAGGGGGCGGGAAGGATTCCAGGAGCTGGAGCTTGATCAATTTCTGGGTCAGGTAACGAAATGGGGCGCAGAAATTAAAGACGCAGAGCGCACCCCGGAAATTATGCAGAAGGCGTTTCGGATTGCGAACTCCGGACGACCGGGGCCGGTCGTTGTAGCGCTCCCGGAAGATGTATTGTATGAGGAAGCGGATATGATGTTCGGCGCTGCCGCCGTTAAGCCAAAGCCGGGCATGTCCGCCGCGGAAGAAGCGCGTTTTATTGAAATAGTAGGACAAGCGGAAAAGCCGGTCATTATTGCCGGAGGAGGCGTCAAGCTGTCCAACGCAGAAGCTGCCCTGAAGTCATTTGCCGAGCAGACGAATATACCAATTATGGCAGCCTTCAGGCGCCAGGATGTGATAGACAATACTCATAAAAACTACTGCGGTCATTTAGGCATGGGCGTGCCGAAAGAACAAATCCAGACGGTAAAGCAGGCGGACGTTGTTATTGTGATCGGAACCCGGCTCTCAGAAGTAACCACGCAGGACTACAGCTTATTAACAGAACATCAGAAGCTCGTTCATATCGATATAGAAGCCGCCATATTAGGAAATGTCTATTCGCCGGATGCGGGAATTGTGGCGGATGCAAACGAAGCATTGGAAAAGCTTCTCGAACAGTCAGCCTATCTGATGAATGAAAAACGCGGCACGTGGCTGGAGGAAAGAAAACAGGCGTTCCTTGATTCCGTTCAGTTGGAAAACGTAACAGAAGAAGCGCTCACGGTAGGTTATAAAGAGGTAATGGAACAATTTAATGAAATTTGGCCGGAAAACGGCATTATTTCAAATGATGCCGGTAATTTTGCCGCCTGGCTGCACCAGTATCATTCGTTTCAATCGCCGAAAGGCTATGTAGGACCTACTTCTGGAGCGATGGGATACGGGCTGCCGGCAGCGATTGGAGCAAAGCTTGCTTTTCCGGAATCACCGGTCGTTTCCTGGTCCGGGGACGGCGGGTTTATGATGACCATGCAGGAAATTGAAACGGCTGTCCGGCACCACATTCCGGTTATTGCGCTGGTTTTTAATAACGGCATGTACGGGACCATCCGCATGCATCAGGAGTGGAAGTTCCCTAAGCACAATCCGGCAACGATGCTCGGCGATGTGAACTATGCCGGGATGGCTGAACATATGGGAGCCAAAGCAAAAAGAGTGTATTCCGGAGAAGAATTTAAATCAGCGCTCGAAGAAGCACTGCATGAAAAAAACAAACCAACCGTTATTGAAATGGTAATGAATAACAAACAGATCTCCCCTCATTTTTTAGTTGAGTAAAAAAAATAAAGCAGAAGAAAGCCCAGTAAATGAACCATCATCGTGCTTTAGTTTTCAAACTAATTAAATAATTGTTGACTATAAAATATAATTGTCTTACAATAAATTTAATTAATAATATAACTAAAAAGCGATGATTCATTGCCGGGCGGCTTTGAAAGAGAGGGGAAGAATATGGAGCAAAGACAAAACCTGCCTAAAGGAATATTAGGATTTCCAACCGCGCCATTCAAAAATGACGGAGGTATTGATGAAAAAGCACTGGAGGAAAATATAAAGTACCTGATTAAAGAAGATTTATCCGCTATTTTCATTGCATGTGGCTCAGGAGAATTCCAGTCGTTGAGTGCAAAGGAATACCAGAATATGGTGGACATTGCTGTAAGCGTTACCAATAAGCAGGTTCCGGTATACACGGGCGTAGGCGGAAATATACAGGAAGCATTGAATCAAACCGTTATCTCAGAGAAAGCAGGAGCTGATGGATACTTAATTCTCCCTCCTTATTTAATCCAGGGAGAGCAGGAAGGCATTTATGAATATTATAGAAGCATCATTGAGAATACAAACTTGAACTCCATTATTTATCAGCGGGATAACGCAATCTCTGATTTGAATACGGTTACAAAACTTGCAGAGCTTCCCCAGCTGATCGGGCTGAAGGACGGTCACGGAAATATGGAACTGAATATTGAACTGATCCAGCACCTTGGCGACCGGTTTGAATGGATGAACGGCATGCCGTTCGCAGAGATCACGATGCCGGCTTATTATCATATGGGATTTGAAACCTACTCATCGGCGATGTCGAACTACATTCCGCACATTTCCAGAATGTACTTTGAAGCACTGAAGAAAAACGACAAAGAAACGCTTCATAATCTTTATCAGGACGTGCTGCTGCCAATCAATGACATCCGTAAGAAGAAAAAAGGCTACGCTGTTTCCCTTATTAAAGCAGGCATGGAAATTATGGGCTTCAACGTCGGCCAGAGTGTAAGAGCACCGGTCGTGGAAGTGAGCAAAGAGCATTACAAAGAATTAGAAGGAATTGTAAAACGGGCATTGGATAAATATCCCGAACCATCTGTTAAGAAATAGAAAAGGAGAGGATTTCATTGTCAATGTTAACGATTCAACAGAAATATAAGAATTATATCGAGGGCCAGTGGAAAGCATCAGCAAACAACGAAGAAAAAGAAAGCATTAACCCCGCTAATACAAAAGAGGTTGTAGGCTATATTCAAATGTCGACAAAAGAAGATGTAAAAGAAGCCATTCAATCAGCAAAAAGTGCCCGGAAAGACTGGAAAAAAATGGCCGATCCGGAACGGGGACAGTATTTATTCAAAGCTGCAGATAAACTGGAGGCACGGGCAAAAGAAGTCGCAGAAGCGATGACGCGGGAAATGGGAAAAACATTTCCGGAAGCGCTTGGAGAAACAATGCGCGGCGTAGCGATTCTACGCTATTATGCCGGAGAAGGTATGCGCAAAACCGGTGACGTCATTCCATCTACTGATAAAGATGCCCTTATGTATACGAAACGAACGCCGCTTGGTGTGGTGGGGGTTATTACACCGTGGAACTTCCCAGTAGCGATTCCGATTTGGAAAATGGCTCCTGCCCTCGTATACGGCAATACGGTTGTATTCAAACCGGCAACGGAAGCTGCAGTAACAGCGGCCTTAGTAGTGGAATGTCTAGTGGAAGCCGGATTTCCGAAAGGCGTCCTGAACTTTGTCACCGGCTCCGGTTCTGTCGTAGGAGATGAGCTAATTCATAATACAGATGTGAACGGAATAACGTTCACAGGCTCCGACGTTACCGGCAAAAAGATAGGCCTGGCAGCGATAGAACGCGGCGCCAAGTACCAGCTGGAAATGGGCGGTAAAAACCCGGTGATTGTAACGGACGATGCCGACATTGATGAAGCTGTGAACGCCACAATCAGCGGAGGTCTCAAGTCAACCGGGCAGAAATGTACGGCGACGAGCCGGGTGATTGTGCAGAGTGCGGTTTATGATGAGTTTAAAGAAAAGCTTGTTGCCAAAGTGAAAGAAATTACCGTAGGCGACGGCATGGATGAGAAAACATGGATGGGACCCTGCGCCAGCAAGTCACAGTTTGACAGTGTGAAATACTATCTCGAAAAGGGACGCGAAGAAGGGCAGATCTTCTCTGCGGAGGAGACGTATCAGAAGATAATGGCTATTTTGTATCACCGGCCATATTTGAGAACGTTTCTGCTGATATGGCTATCGCCCGGGAAGAAATTTTCGGACCGGTGCTGGCTTTGATGAAAGTTGAAACGCTCGAAGAAGCCATCGAGACAGCTAATGACACAGAATACGGTCTCAGCGCTTCCATCTTTACGACAAATATCCGTAAAAGTATGACGTTTATTGACGATATAGAGGCAGGGCTCGTACGGGTAAATTCCGAAAGCGCCGGTGTGGAACTGCAGGCTCCATTCGGAGGAATGAAGCGTTCAAGCTCGCATTCAAGAGAACAGGGTGAAGCAGCTATTGAGTTTTATACTTCGATCAAAACAGTATTCGTAAAATAATCATGAATAGGAAACGCAATGAAAGTTGCGTTTCTATTATCACTATTATTGAAAGCGTTATCACTAAAGGAGAGATAGGATGGACATTTCAGTCACGGTCAATCATACGGATCTAAAGGAGATTGACTTAAAACAGATGAGCCAGCTCGGCGTCGATTACGTTGATTTTGGCAACGGAGCTTCTTTTAAAGGAGTAAAAGAGCAGGGCTACCCGGATTTAGATGAACTGCTGAAGCTTCGAAAAAAACTACAGCTGTGGGGCCTTGATGTGAACCGGGTAACGCTTCCCAATATTTCCAGCAGCTACATGAACAATGAAGAAGGCAGCGAAAAGGAAGTCGATAATTCGCTGCAGGCGATTAAAGCCTTTGGAGAAGCCGGCATCAAAATTGTCCGGCAGCGCTTCGAAGGGGATACGTTCCCGGGAGTAACAAAAGAGTACAAGGCGGTTCACCGGGGCGGGTGCAATAGCCCGCGGGGAAAGCCTTGGCTTTAACAGAAATCCTGTAGAAACGAGAACGTTTGAAGAGCATGAAAAATGGTGGTCCCAGTTCAGCTCCGCTTATGAAAAGCTTGTTATGACAGGGCTGGAAAGCGATGTGAATATCGCCATGCATCCATCGGATACCCCGCTTCCCGATACGCCGTTCGGAAGCCTCGGGTATCACCGGATTATCGATCAGTTCCCGCAGAAAAATGTCGGATACGTTTACTGTATCGGTTCACGGGCCGAGGCAGGAGGAACTTCTCTCATCACAGATGAAATTCATCATTACGGCCGGAAAAATCGGATCTTTCTCGTTCATTTCCGGAATGTGAAAGGGTCGCTGCCCACAGCAGGAGCATTTGAAGAAGCCCTGCTTGATGATGGAGATATGAACATGTTCAAAATACTGCTGGAGCTGAGAAAAGTCGGCTATACCGGATGCCTGAACCCGGATCATACACCGATCATGGAAGGAGACACGCCGGATTTAAACAAAAACTGGCCCAACTCCAATATTGGCTGGACGCATTCGAGCATCGGCTTCGCTTATTCCATCGGCTACATTAAAGCATTACTAGCTGCTCTGGCAGACTTTGAAGGAATACCCCGCAGATAGGAGGTATAACACCAATGATAGTAAAAGCACTTCGTGTGAAAGACCTTATTGCAGCCGTAGCCTTACTTATTTTTTCTATTGTGATGTATATCGGCACGAACAACCTGCAGATGCTGACAAACAGCCAGATTGGCTCTGATTTCGCTCCCCGTCTGATCGCGATAGGATTGTTTATTTTAAGTGCCATCCTTCTCGTGCAGGTATTGATGGATTTTGTGAAAGCATCCAAAAAATACAAGCCGGAGGAAGTAGAAGAGCTCGTAGAACAGAAAAAGATCGAAGAAGTGGGGGAGGAAGGGGCGAAAATCCCTGACAAAACCCGGTATATTAATGCTTCATTAACAATGATATTAATTGCAGCATACGTGTTCATAATGCCCATCGTAGGCTTTTTACTAGGAACTATAGCGTACTTAATGGCCCAATTCTGCCTGCTGGGTGACAGGAAATATTGGAACATTCCTTTATTTATAGGATTAGCCATTGTGGTTCCAATCATTATTTACTACACCTTCCGAGTTGGTTTCGAATTAAGGCTTCCAGCAGGTTGGCTTGGATAGGGAAGGAGAGGATGCAGCATAATGGCAGAAAATTTACTAGCCGGCTTTGGAGACATGTTAACCATAGGAAACATGCTTCTCATCATAGCCGGTGTAGGGCTGGGACTTATATTCGGATCCATCCCGGGTCTTACGGCAACAATGGCTGTAGCGATATGTCTTCCATTAACCTTTACGATGGAACCATCCTCAGGCATGGCGTTGTTAATGGGCCTTTACATTGGAGGCGTATCCGGAGGACTAATACCAGCTATTTTGCTTAAACTTCCAGGTACCCCTTCTTCCATATCGACTACTTTTGACGGCTATCCGATGGCCCAAAAGGGAGAAGCAGGAAAAGCATTCAGCTATGCAATCGTGTTTTCATTCTTAGGCGGACTCTTAAGCATCATCGCGCTAATGTTTATTTCACCACCCCTGGCAGACTTTGCTCTTCGTTTCGGACCATTGGAATATTTTGCGATTACGATGTTTGCTCTGACGCTCATTTCAAGCTTATCAGAAGGCTCTATCGTCAAAGGAATGATGAGCGGGCTGCTCGGTATCAGCTTAGCGATGGTCGGATCGGCTCCCATTGATGCGTTCCCAA
>NZ_JALBWT010000069.1:0-8476 GCF_023845525.1 Sinobaca sp. H24 | reverse complement strand
AAAATAAACGCCAGCCACAGTCCATTGTTTCCTAAAATAGGCTCCGTTATCCCCAGCGCGACAAAAAAGACTATCATCGAAAAATAAGCGAGTTCCGGACTGGAGCCGTCTGCGTCGCCCCAATAAAAATGCCGTAAAGCTGCAGGCCGGCAAATCCGGCAGCCGGGAACCATATAATCCAGCTGCTGTATTCCACCGCCGCTGTCTGAACTTCATCGATAGACGTAAACCATCCAACTATGAAAGGCCCGGCAGCCAGCATCACCATAGTTATAAAACGGCAACTGCAGGACCAGACCATCCCATTCTTCTTTTCACAGCCCGGTGCAGCAGTAATTTATCCTGACGCCCTATGGCCCGGCCGGGAAGTAGTTAATACTGCCGGCATTTGAAAGACCGTCAAAAAAAGTAGGTCATAATAAAATGGATTTGAAATAAAATCGCATTTGCTGCAAGGGTAACTTCTCCAAATGCAGCTCCGGAGGAAGTAAACCAGGCAAATACACCCAGCAGGCATACCGTTCGAATAAACAAATCGCGGTTCACGCGCAGCATGTTCAACAGCGGCTCTTTTTTCCATAAGATGCCGGAACGAAAGAAAGAAAAAGGCATACGAATTTTCCATAAAACATAGCTCAGACCAGCTGCTGCAGCCGTCACTTCAGCAATCAGCGTCGCAAGGCCGACGCCTGCCGCTCCCATATCTATGTAGAACACAAACAAAACGTCCAGCCCCATATTAAGTATATTAGCTCCGAGCTGCAGCAAAAGCGCGATATTCACTTTTGAACTTCCTACGAGCCAGCCGATAACCACATACTGCATCAGCGCAAACGGCGCTCCCCATATACGGAAGCTGAAGTAAGCCTCTGCCTGCTCCACCACCTGGGCCGGGGGCTGGATAAATGAAAAAGCCGCCTCTTTAATAGGAATTTGAAATAGAATAAACAGAGAACCGATCAAAGCTGCCAGAAGCAGCGGACGGGCAAACAGTATATTCATGTCCACAGCAGAGCTTCTCCCTGCCGCCTGAGCTGTAAATCCCGATGTGCTGACGCGCAGGAATCCAAAAAGCCAGTACAGCGTATTAAAAATCAGAGCGGCCACAGCTACGCCGCCAAGATAATGGGGCGAATCCAGATAACCTACTACTGCGGTATCCACCGCTCCAAGAACCGGGGTCGTAATCGTTGCCAGAGTTAAAGGAAGGGCGAGCGCCAGAAAATGCCTGTGTGTCCCTTCCTGGTATGTTCTTTTTTTCATTGATTGGTCTTCTCCCATTTTCTTTTTGTGAACACACCATTTCATACCAAAAGAAAACGGCGGGTCGTGTTGATTAAATCGTACGTATCATCGTTTGTCAATTGTTAAACTTTTACTGCTTTAAGGAATAACCAGCATTCCCTGATCATTAAATTCCCAGTCTTCCCCGTAGGCCACTTCCCATATAAATCCATCCGGGTCTTTAAAATAGCCGCTGTACCCTCCCCAAGTCTGTACGACTGCCTTTTTTACAACAATGGCTCCTGCCTGTTCCGCCCGGCTGAGCATAGCATCGACCTCTTCTTTAGAAGTCGTGTTATGAGCAAGTGTAAACCGGGGAAATCCTTCTGAAGTAACGTCCGCCGCTTCTCCGATTTCTTTTTGCAGATTCTCTAATGGAAAAAGCTCCAGCCTGGATCCCCCGTTATTAAAAAATACTATAGCCGGCTTCTGCTCTTCTGCTGTTGTTTCAAAACCCAGACCGTCCCGGTAAAATGCCAGGGATATTTCGATATTTCTCACTCCCAAACAAATTAAATGAATACTGTTCATTTTTTTCTCCTCCTTCTTTACGGTAATGTTTTTTTTTTTTACGGTCAGCCTTCCTGCTTTTATTTTTGTTCTTTATTAAGAATGTAAATCGTGGTACAGTTTTTTACATACATTTACTCATACAGGAGGAGAACCCGGTGCCGCGAAAAAAACTGGCCCTTATTCAATTTTCACGAGCTTTAGTTCCGTTGATGGTCGTAACGTTTCATGCAGCCGCCAGCGTTATGTATTATTTTGATTTTGATTTTCTGGGGCTTTCCGTTTATCCGCTGTCCGGCGGGGTGAATTACTTTTTTACATTAACCGGGTTTATGGTGTTTTATATTTATTATAAAAAACTGGCCCATCGTGAAGAACTTCGCCCCTATCTGCTGCAGCGGTTCATCCGTATTTACCCGCTGTACTGGATTTTATCTTTTTTATGGCTGATGGTCATTATTCTTCTGCCTGCGCATTTTGGCGTGGGACATGAAACGGAAGCCGCCACATTATGGTATTCGCTGCTTCTGCTTCCAAGCAGTCAGGCGCTTGATCCTATTCTTCTAGTCGCGTGGTCCCTTATTCATACGGTGTTGTTTTATGCAGTGTTTGCCCTTCTTTTTTTAAAACAGCAGAGACTCATCAAGGGGTTCTTTGTGATTTGGATGGCCGGGTCTTTACTATATGCACTAGGGTTTATTCCAGGTGAACAGGAGCTTGTTTACTTTGCATTCAGCCAGTACAACCTCATGTTTGCCGCTGGAATAGCCAGCGCCTGGCTTGTGCTCCGTGCCCCTTTTCCAGCCGGAGTTGGATGGCTGCTTACGGCAGCCGGGCTGGCTGGTTTTCCGCTCACCTGGGCGAACTATCATTACGAATGGCTGCCCTTGGCTTTTGACTTAACGACAGGAGCCGCTTCTGTGCTGCTTCTCCTTGGTCTGGGTTCCATTGACCTTCGAAAAGACATTTACCTTCCCCAGGCTCTGGATTATCTGGGGAGAGCGGCATTTTCTATCTACTTGTCCCATCTTGTGCTGCTGGATATATTTTCTGAGCTGTTTGCTGCCTTATCCTTGTTCGACCTTTTAGGAGGATGGGTGACTACGCTTCTTTTTATCCTGCTTTCCTCAGCAGGAGGATGTCTCGTTTACTCCTATATGGAACGTCCTCTGACAAGCTATTTGAAAAAAAGACTGATTACAAAGCCGGCTCCTTTAACGAACCGCAGTGTTCAACAGCCGCGTACCTCTGCTAAATAAATGCAAAAAAAGACTCCGGCCTGCAGTCCAGGCGGAGTCTCTTTTTAAAATATGCCGAATCGTTTTTTCTTTTTCTTTTTTTCAAATGGCTCCGGCTGATCAAGTCCCACCGGCTGGTCATCAAAAATGGCGGCCGCGTTTTCTTTAAACATATTGCTTACTTCCGGGCCAAATACGTCATCTATGTGAGCATAGGCTTCTCCTAAAGCGAACGGGCGATGGTCCACGCCGTGCGCATCGGAAGAAATGATATGAGCCAGATTATGCTCAATCAGCGTTTCACAGAACTGCTGGGACGCTTTACCCCCTTTTCCGGAAAGAGCCTCCGCGGTAATCTGGGTAATGGCTCCATTTGTTACGATATCAAACAGCTTTCCAGGCTCCGACACAAACGTCTTATTCCGCTCCGGATGGGCAATTAACGGAATATAACCCGCTACCTGCAGATCGTAAAAAAGACGCTTCAAATAAGAAGGAACTTCCACCGAAGATAGTTCAATTAATAAATAACGGCTGTCATTTAAGGTAAGTGCTGTTCCTTTTTTCAATTCATCCAGAATATCGCCATTAATACGGATTTCCTGTCCCGGCTTTACTTCAAGCGGCACTTCTTCATATTCGAGCAGGTCATTTAGTTCCTGGACTTTGCTGCGGATCATATCTCCGCTGTTCGTAAACATGCCGTTCCGGTGGTGAGGGGTGGCTACTATAGATTCCACGCCTGCCTCCACCGCCGAGCGGGCCAGCGCAACAGAATCCTCCATTGTTTTCGGGCCGTCATCTATACCATGTAAAATGTGGGTATGCAGATCAATCATAGGTGCTGACTCCTTTACTTCGTAGTATTCATCGCTCGTTACATTATAGCAGAAACATAGATAGAAGAAATTTTCTCCTCTTACTATTTTCTTTTCATATTAGCAGTCATCAGGGATGGCAGACCGGATTCAGAAAAAAGATCATTCCGGCAATAACTGCATGACGCAAAGAACCTTATATCATCATAAATTCCCCACTTCCCCTGAGTAAAACCCTGTATATCTTTACTCTCTTCCAATATGTTAAACAATTCAAAACATTTCGTTACATTATGTCTAATGTCTCTGTCGGCTTTATTCTGTAAAATCTACGCTATATCCTTTTTCATCCTATAGAAATGAGGGATCACATGACAGTTAACAGTTCGTATCATATTAATAATAAACGATTAACAAACCGTATTCATACCCTTTCTCGAATCGGAAAAATTCAGGAGACCGGCGTACGCCGTCTGGCTCATTCTCCAGAAGATGTGGAGGGCATGGAACTGGTAAAATCGTGGATGGAAGATGCCGGACTCGAAGCAAGAATAGATCACTTCGGCAATCTGATTGGACGCTGGGAAGGAACGGATCCCAAGGCTCCCGTGCTTCTTCTCGGCTCCCATATTGACAGCCAGCCCTACGGCGGCCGGTTTGACGGGCCAATAGGTGTGCTTGGAGCATTGGAAAGTGTGCAGACACTGATGGAAGATGGCATGACACCTTCCTATCCTGTGGAAGTCATCGCGTTCGCTGATGAGGAAGGCGCCCGTTTTAACAAAGGATTGTTTGGTTCCCGAGGTATTTTAGGCGAAGTAACCGAAGAAGAACTGGAGCGCACCGATGAAAATGGAATATCACGCCGGGAGGCTCTGCTCCGCATGAACTGTGATCCGTCTCAGTTCAGCTCTTCTGTTTATCCACCGGGTTCTATTCGCGCTTATCTTGAGATGCACATCGAACAGGGACCTGTTTTGGAAGAAAAAAACGAACCAATTGGCATTGTGACCGGCATATCCGGTCCTCTCTGGCTCACGGCTACGTTTACCGGATTCGCCGGACACGCAGGCTCTGTGCCAATGCACCTGCGAAAAGATGCCCTTCTTGGCGCCTCGGAAGCTGTGACGGCTCTGCATACCATTGTATCTGAACATTCTCCTGCGCCAACGGTTGGAACCGTTGGGAACATGACCATTTTTCCAAATTCACGAAATATTATTCCGGAAACCGTCTCCTTCACTATTGATCTGCGCGACATCGACCTGAACCGCCGCAATGCCTGTGAAAAAAAGCTGATGGAAGAACTTCAGGCAATATGCAGACGGCGGGGACTTGAGCTTGACCTGCAGGAGGATACGAGAAGCGATCCCCGTTACTGCGCGGACTGGATCATGGATTATATGAAAGAGGAAGCTTCTGATATGGGAGCGGCAAGCATTCCCCACCTCATGAGCGGTCCCTTTCATGATGCTCTTCCTCTATCCCAGGTATGTGATTACGGAATGATCTTTGTGCGCTCCGAAAATGGCATCAGCCACAATCCGGCGGAATTTAGTACGGATGAGGACATTGCCGCCGGCACCGAATTATACTATCGAACGCTGAAACGTATGCTGCAGACATAAAGAAAGATGCCGGATTTTCTTCGGCACCTTTCTTTTTTTATTTTTGCATGAGGTCAATGGTAAAACCTGACTTCTTTTCTTTTAATGCTTCCGGCACTGTGTCTGTCCATTCCGCCAGTTCGGCATTGGACGGGTACCTGCCTTTAAGGCGGCACTCATTGCCAACAAACGTAAGAGGCAGAGCATCTACGCCTTCTTTTTGAAGAATCTGCTGCACGTCCTTGTTTTCGATAAAAGCCTGCGGCTCCGCGCTCAAGTTGTACCGCTCAATCTCCGCTTTATCCTGCAGCATATAAAGAGCTGTGGCAACTCTTGTCAGCTCCGGATCGGTTGTCGGGCCGCACACTCCTGTAGAGCAGCACATAGAAGGATCATACATTTTTATCGATGTCATGATACCATCTCCTCTCTTTTATTTTCCAGTATCGGCAAATGTCTGCAGACGGCTGCCGATTTCATCGCGTACCCGCTGGAAAAACTGCCATTTTTCTTCTTCTGTTCCCGTCGCTTTGGCCGGATCATCAAATCCCCAGTGTTCGCGCTTCACATGAGGCGGTGTCATCGGGCAGCGGTCCGCTGCGTCCCCGCATAGGGTTACAACGAGATCTGCGTTGTTTAACACGGTCGTATCAATCATATCAGACGTCTGTCCGGAAATATCAATGTTCACTTCGTTCATAGCTTTTACCGCATTGGGATTCAGGCCGTGCGCTTCAATTCCTGCACTTTTTACCTCCCATTCACTGCCAAGCAGTTCTTTTCCCCAGCCTTCTGCCATCTGGCTTCGGCATGAATTACCTGTACATAGAAAATATAATGTCTTTTTTTCCATCTTTTTTCTCTCCTTCAATTATAAGATAAGAGCCAGCCATAAATAAAGGCCGATCAACATAATAAGCAGGGTCGGAATGGTTAGTATAATTCCAACTTTGAAGTAGTAGCCCCAGCTGATTTTAAAGCCTTTCTGTTTTAATACATGAAGCCACAGGAGTGTAGCTAAAGAACCGATCGGCGTGATTTTTGGACCTAAATCCGACCCAATAACATTGGCATAAATCAGCGCTTCCCGAATATCGGCTGAGGTGGCCGTCTCCTGTATGGCAAGCGCATTAATAAGTACTGTCGGCATATTGTTCATGACCGATGACAATATGGCTGCGATAAAGCCCATACTAATCGTCGCCGCAAACATGCCGTGTTCTGCTGTCCATTGAATTCCTTCGGCCAGGAGTCCCGTAAGCCCGGCATTACGAAGGCCGTAAACGACCACATACATACCAATCGAAAAGAATACAATCGCCCACGGGGCTCCCTTTACGACGGTTACTGTATTAACAGCTTCGCTTTTTCTTGCCACGAGAAGAAATACAATCGCAATCACACCGGCAATAAGAGATACCGGAATTTCCAGAAACTCACTTCCAAAATAACCAACCAGCAGCAGGCCGAGAATCAGCCAGGACAGCCGAAACATTTTTGCGTCTTTTACTGCATCTGCCGGCCGCTTCAAATCAGCTACTTCATAACGCTCCGGCAGATCTTTTCTAAAATAAATCCAGAGAACAAGAATACTGGCTCCCAGACTGAAGAAGTTTGGAACGATCATCCGGGTCGCGTACTCTACAAACCCGATACCAAATACGTCCGCCGATACAATGTTCACCAGGTTACTTACGATCAGCGGCAGAGATGTAGCATCTGCAATAAATCCGCTTGCCATAATAAAAGGCATAATCATTTTTTCTTTAAAGTGAAGATTACGAACCATCGCCAGTACAATTGGCGTTAGAATCAAGGCAGCTCCGTCATTGGCAAATAAAGCAGCCACCACAGAACCGAGAAGCATAATGTAAATAAACATGCGCAGCCCACTGCCTTTGGCAAGCCGTGCCATATGAAGGGCGGACCATTCGAAAAATCCTATTTCGTCTAAAATAAGTGAAATGATAATAAGAGCAACAAACGTTAATGTGGCGTTCCATACGATGCCGGTGACATCCTGTACATCCTGAAAAGAAACAATCCCGATCAATAAAGCAATAATAGCTCCCCCGCACGCCGACCAGCCAATTCCCAATCCTTTCGGCTGCCAGATAACCAGCGTCAGCGTAACAAGAAAGATAATACTCGCAAGCCATACTTCCATTGTCTCAAACACTCCCTGATATTATTCGCAGCAGCTGATGCGTTTGCCTGCTGCAATAAGTTCTTCTAAATGGTGATTTTGATCAGGAACGTATTCAAGCATATCCTTCACTAAATCATATCCTTCAAATGAAGAATTTAACGAATACACAATCCACTGGCCTCTGCGGTGTTCTTTTACCATGCCGACGTCTTTCATTTTGCGGACATGCTGGCTCACAGAAGGCTGGCTCATCTCAAAAATTTCTACAAATTCACACACACAGCAGTCATGGTCGGCAAGAAGACGGAGCATCGTAAGTCTTGTCTTGTCTCCCATGAGCTTTAAAATTACAGCGGTGCGTTCTATTTCTAAAACATTTTTCGTTTCCATAGATTCTTCTCCTTTCTAAACATTCTGCATAGAGGCTGCGGTAACAGCCGGTTTCCAGGGAATCAGAACCGCTCGCGCTGCAAGCTCGGTATTCACTTTATTAATCCACTTGTATTCTGCAGCGCTGCGTCCCTGCAGCACGGGATCTTTTGTACCGGAGCCATACAGGCTTTGATTAATAATCCACCACTGTGGCTGAATGGAAGCCCGCTTGAGGTCTTCCTGAAGCCTTTCTGCTTCGAGCACAGGCGTTGCTTCCGGAAGCGTCACGACGGCTACAAAGGTTTCCTGCGGGTTACGGAGTCTCGGCAGAAGATTGCTGACAGCCTTATTGACAGAGCCGCTGCTTCTTTCCACCTCTTTTTCATAAGAACCGGCGGAATCAAGCAGTAAAAGCGTATGGCCGGTCGGGGCGGTATCAATAATGACAAATTCGTCATCCGCCTGCTCTACTACTTCGGCAAATGCCTGAAAAACAGC
>NZ_JALBWT010000068.1:0-8533 GCF_023845525.1 Sinobaca sp. H24 | reverse complement strand
GGATGGGGCGAGTTCGTTAGAAACGAGTACTCTGCTGGTACCGGTGCAGCTCTGCCCATTATTATACATTCCACTTTTATTACTCCATTTGCAGCTTCTTCGATATCGGCATCATCTAAAACTAAAGTGGCGTTTTTGCCTCCCATTTCAGCCTGCATTTTACCTCCACGGGCGTGCACATCCTGCCCAGTTTAGTGCCAACAGCAGTAGATCCCGTGAAAGATACGGCTTTAATATGTTTATTCTGTCCAATTTCCTCGCCGGCTTCTTTATCACCAATTATTAAATTAACGACACCATTAGGAAGCCCTGCTTCTTGAAAACAATTTCATTAATTCATAAGAAATACACGAAGCATCTGGAGCGGGCTTAAAAACAACGGTATTCCCAGCCAGCATGGCAGGTGCAATTTTATAGACCGCAATGCCGAGCGGGAAATTAAATGGAGCAATAGCGCCTACAACTCCTAGAGGTTCTTTAAGTGTGTATGTGAAAGCTTCTGGATTGTTAGCTGGAATCGTTTCTCCGCTGATACGATTTGCTGCTCCGCTGAAATGTTTTAAAGCCTGAACGGCAGCATCTACTTCTTTTTGAGCTGCTAAAAATGTCTTTCCGATTTCTCTAGTGATTAGCCGGGCTAATGCATCTTTGTTTTTTTGTACTAAATAAATCAAGTTATACAAAACATCTGCTCGTTTAATAGCAGAAGTGCCTGCCCAGTCAGGGAAAGCTTCGTGTGCAGCTTTAATGGCTTTTTGTACATCGTTCTTGTCAGCTAATGGAAATTCACTTAGAGTATCTTCAGTGTTCGCTGGATTAACACTTTTAAAAGTTTCTTTAGAGCTTGATGTAACTTCATTTCCATTAATAATATTATTGATTTTATAATCCATTTTTAATGCCTCCTAGTTAATTTATTAACTAATTATAATGTTCTGAATAATTTTATTAAATGTGGAGATCCACACTCTTTTAACTTAAAGATATTTAGATCTTTACACAAAATAATAAAGAAAAGCCGATCTAAAGTTTTGATTGGCTTTTCTAAAAAATTAATCACGTATACTGCGATATAGTTTGCAGGCTATTACGATATTTATCCAATCATTTTCTGCTCAAGATCAATATTGAGAACTTGCTGGATTTTTTTAATTCGCTTATATAGTGTATTTACATGAATATGTAAGGCATCAGCAGTTTCCTGTTTCTTGCGGTCATTAGAAATAAGGAACTCCAGTGTTTTCAAATATACCGGGTCAGCGTTATGTAGCTGTGATAAGTGATCTTCAAACAAAATAATTTTTGTATTGAAATCAATGTTATGTAACAAGCGCTCGTATCCAATATTTTGAAAGTGTACAATTCCATTTCTATTTTTACTTTTATTGAAAATTACAGCAGCCGCAGCTTCTTCAAAAGCATAGGATAGGGCGTCTGACGGTACAGATCTACTTATACCCACGATAACATTTCATTAGGGAACCAGAAATATAATTCGTTTGTTAAATCTGTAATGGCTTTGGTATTTTCAAATAAAGAGAAAATAACAATCTGGTCATTATAAATAAGTAATACTGCGTTATGGTGAAATTGTTCAATGTACTTTCCAGTTTTCGAAAAAACGCTCTTTTTCAAAAGAGTTTCTCTTACTCCATAGTGGAAATTCCAGATCATCAATGATTAAACAGTAAATAAAATCAGGCCGACTATTAAAAAGCGTAAATATGTCCTTTTCATTGTTATGATCTAAAATTTTTTCAAATATCCTCACAGTATCTTCTAATTCTTTTTCAAACCATATATTCTTTTTCATGAGTTCTAATTCTATCGTTACAGCTGCCTGGTTTAATATCAGCAGGTTCATTTCCGAAAATTGGTTAATAGGTATTTGAGAAATTAAATAAGTTAGTATCTTATCATTATGTCTAACATGGTAGGAAAAGTCTGAATTTCCCTGGTAATCGTCCACAATGGAAAAACTACTGTTGGTTAGGCGGCTGAGAACAATTAAAATTGAGAAATACCACCGTTTTCTAACATAGTTTTAGTGAAAAGAGAGCGAACAGAATTGATTGTATTTAACTCTTCATTTTTCTCTTCGACTTGTTTAAATAGCCGCGAGTTAGTTATAGCAATGGAAGCTTGATTTGCCAGTGCTTCCATAAAATCTAAATCTTCACTATTGAAAGATTCATTTTCTTTGTAATTATTGATTGCAATAGTCCCCAGACATTTATTATTCGCTATTAATGGAACGCTGAAAGAACTTTTTATAACTCTTTCATTCATGCCTTTATGATACAAATAGTAATTTTCTGAACTCATGCTTTTTAGGTATTCATTGATTTCTTCATGTGTATTACACAAAATAGATTTTTGAGAAGAAAATACTTCCCCGTCATAGATTCTCTTAAAGAAAAAAAATTTCTTTGAGATATTCCTCTTCAATTCCGCTTCCAAAAGCATATTTCAACGAATTAGATGATTCATCATATAAATATATTATAGAAATATCGGCATTTAGAATTAAATTTTTAGCAGAATATACTAAAGTAGAAAGTACTTCATCCATGTTCAGGGTGCCAGCTAATAATTTATTGATTTCCAGAATCCTTTTCCATTTTTCACTATTATTCATGACAGACCTCCTTAGCAGCAGTTTTGTATTTGTAAATGGCCCATTTACTCTATCTATAGATTTTTACAATAGACGCTCAAATCGGATTTCAGTCACCGCGGCAATTGAGTGAGAAGTTCTATTAGAGGCATCTAGTCTTGTGGTATTCGTTTCATTTTATAAAAATAATGAATAATTAAGCATACAGAAGTAAAACTAACGTTTTTGAAATAAATGCATTTTTATTTTAAGGTATAAGTTTAACATGGAGAAAGTAGATAAGGATTATGTAAAAGCAAGAATATCGAGAGATAATGTAACATGCCTAAAATTATCTGAAAGTGTTCTCATTGTTGATTGTCAGCGAAACTTATTCTTGGTAAGCTATAACCAATAAATGTAAAAAGGGGTAGTTCTATGAGGTATCAAGAGAAGAAAAAGTGTATCAACGTATACCCGGGTACCGTTCTGGTGTGAAGTGGAAGATGATTACAGCTTCAGTTATTTATTTTTTCATTATAATGGCTATAGTAAATCCGTCTGATCCTTCCACAGAAGTAGCAGGCGAAAACACTACAGATGATGTAACAGAATTAGAGACGGAAGAAGCAACAGCAGCGGAGGAAGAACAAGAGACGGATGACCAAGCGAGCAGTGAGGAGGAAGAACGCCAAACTGAAGAAGAGGCCAAGCAGGAAACAAAAGAAGAGGAAGAGCGCCAGGCGGAAGAAGAAGCTGAGCAGGAAGCCAAAGAAGAAGAAGAGCGCCAGGCGGAAGAAGAAGCTGAGCAGGAAGCCAAAGAAGAAGAAGAGCGACGGGCAGAAGAAGAAGTCGAACAGGAAGCCAAAGAAGAAGAAGAGCGACGGGCAGAAGAAGAAACCGAACAGGAAGCTAGAGAAGAGGAAGAATCCAGCGGCTCTGTTTCTCAAGAGCAGGCTGTGAGCAGTGCAGAAAGCTATTTGGATTTTTCAGCTTTCTCTAAATCAGGATTAATTGACCAGCTCGAGTATGAGGATTTCAGCACAGAAGATGCGACATATGCTGTAGAAAACATCAGCGTGGATTGGAAGGAACAGGCGGTTAAAAGTGCTGAAGGTTATCTGGATTTTTCAGCCTTCTCCAAGTCAGGATTGATCGAACAGCTGGAATACGAAGGCTTCACCTCATCAGAGGCCTCACATGGCGTTGAAAACATCAGTGTTGACTGGCAGGAGCAGGCTGTTAAAAGTGCTGAAGATTATATGGACTACAGCTCTTTTTCAAAGCAGAGTTTAATTGATCAATTAACGTTTGAAGGCTTCAGCACAGAACACGCCACCTACGCTGCCGGCCAGGTTGGTTTATAAAATATACTATGTTGATGAAGCAGCCGAGTGCTGCTTCCTTTATTTATTATAAGCTTTGTTGTTTTATCTTCTTATTTATGAATTAAGAAATCCTAAAAGAAAACCTTCAACTTAAGAGGAAGATTTTATATCTTTTGCTAAATGTCCCTTACATAAGAATTTCAGACAATAAATATAGATAGAATAATCAACGAAAAGACAAAAAGACTCGCTATTATGCGGGTCTTTTTGTTTAACTAGGATTTAAAACTTTAATTGTATCGTTACTTTGGACAATGAACGCATTTTCTTCAGGAACAAGGAGCGGTGTTCGGTAATACTCTCTTGAATCAAAGCTTTCACTTTTTATAATTTCTCCTTTTTCTGTGATAGAGATTAACATTCGTTCCTGATTGTTTGATACTTCCCATACATAAAGTTCTTCTTTTGGAAACCAAGCGATTTGGAAATGAATAGACTTAGGTAATGAACTGTATCTCCATTGGAGGTTGCCTTTCCGATCATATCCGCGTATTTGATTTTTCAAAACAATAGCGACACTTTTTAGACCAAAAGAGAAAGTTTGAACATTTTCTGCTTCTATTAGCTCAAGTTTCTTTTCTAAACTTTGACTGTACAATGCTATCAGTCTGGTGCCTATTCGAATAGCAAATTCTCCTGATACTGTCTCTTGGGCTTCGTAAGCAGCCGCGTTGAAAGTTAATTCGTCTTCTTTTTCAATACTTCTTATTTTGTATTTTTTCTTATCCGTTCTTTCAAGCTTGTATTTCTCTGAGTGAAAGTGATTCATTCCCATTCCATAAGGTTTTACTATTTCTTTAAATGTACTTTCTACTAATGTGAGTGACCAATTTTCTTTCTCATCTTGTTCCAAGATTCCCACATCTCCACCACTAGTCTCTGATGCAAAAAGAATCACGCCTTTTCTTTCTGAAATAAACTCAATATGAAAACCATGAGCTTTTACCATTATTTTTTTTAATACTCTTCCATCAGAAGAAATAACATAAAAGTGTCCAGGTTTATATGTGATCTCTTCGTTAGTTGGAGCGCTTGTGAATATTGTTTTTTTATCAGGAGAAGCGTAGAGAGACCACATATCTGAATATATTTGTAAACTCCATATTTCTTTCCCATCAAAATTACAACACTTTAAGTAGTGATTTAAGCGATCTTTTCTCCATTGAGATTCAGTCATGTCAATATTCATTCCAACATTTGTTTCTGGTTTTTCCACGAGATACATCCGTTCATTCTCTGCATCGATAATACGATTAATAATTCTTCGTTTTCCAGCATTAAACTCGTTACGTACTGAGAAAGGTTGAGTGGCAGCTATTTCAGGGGCTACTCCGGACTCAATATTTGTTTCATCCGTATCTTTTATCGTTTTAGCTTCAAAATGTTCCCATTCCTTGCCTTCAGGCGCTAACCAAAAATAACCTTGAGATGTATGTTCGCCGTCAAAAAAAATGTTGTGATTTTCTATTTGAAATAGTTCCATGCCAGGATGTCCGTCTGTGCCTTTAATCAATTTTCCTGTTTCTTTGTCCAACTCATATAAACGTTGATCTTCACAGACTATAAGATAAGCTTCTTTATCAGGTATTAATGAAATAGATTTCGCTTGCTTTGGCAATTTAACTCCATATAAAAAATGACCCTCTTTATCTACCCAAAAAGTTTCCCCAGTTTCAAATGAACACACCACTTTGCGATCAATCCATCCTATATATGTTCCTTCTTTTTTGAAACTATTGATCCATTTTAGTTGTCCATTCTTGTCCCAAGCAGAGACGCGTCCTTTTTCCTCTAAAAGAAATATCATATCCGTTTTTGGATCATGTCCGAATCCCAAGAAAGGAGAATTAACCATACTATTTTCTATTCCTAGTGAAAATTGAGAAGCCATTCGTTCGGCTATTATATGAATTGCTTCTTCCTTTGATTTTGGTTCTTGAGAAAGGGAGCGATTCAATGGTTGATACTTTTCTTCAAGATCCTTTTTTTTCAAATCTGAAACTGCTATCCGGGCACATAATTTACCCTCTACATCTAACCGGTATAATCGGTCCATACTTCCAACGAAAATATCTGACGAATCAACCGAAACATCTAATAAATAAGGCATAAAAGTAAGATCACCATAGAAACTTTGAAATTCCTCTGTAAATATGATAGCCCACTTTTGGTTCCCTTCATAATCAAAGCAGTATAACTCTCCAGGTCCGTTATATGTATCCCTTGTCCCAACCAACCAAAAATCCTCGCCCATAGCTAAGGTCAATGGCTGCCAATCAAATTCGAATTGAAAAGCTAGTCCTGTTGTAATATTGATCATGGTAACTTCGTTTTTATGTCTCAAAATAACTCCATGTGCATTTGCAGTTTCTGCTCGAAACTTTTCTATAGGTGTATCTTTATAAGATAGCTTTTGTATAGAATCTTCTTTAACCACTTCTATGGTTTTATCTGCTTCTACTACAATTAATTTCTCATTATGATATAAATGACGGAATTTACGTCGTGAACGACGATGAAATCCTATGAACTTTAGGTTTTCTTTTGTAGAAGAAAAAAAACTTTCCCAAGAAGGTTCATCCTTAATTATCAATGTGTGGGTTTTTATCTTTTGATATTTAGATTTTTTAATGATGTTAATGTAAGAATTTTGTTTTTTTACTTGGTTTGGCATTGTGTTTTCTTTCAAAACATCACTGTTAGAAGCTGTTTCTCCTCTCGTCAAAATCTTTTTAATAGAACTTATTAACCCCATTTAATCACCCTTTCTCATTTTTCACCTACCCATAGTATAATTCACTTCCTATTTAGTTGCATTGATATAAAATTCAAATTTCTAATAGAATTAGTTCTCAAATTCATAATGATAACCTAGATGATTAATATCTAAAATGTTCAAACAAATAGAGTGATTTAACTCTAAATTTGTTATAGAAAAGACTCACATATTTATTTAATCCTTCCTTATTATAAGAAGAATAAGGGATGAAAAGATCAGGCTCGCTTCTTTCATGACCGTCGTCTGCAGGAATAATTGTAATTGTGGCGAAGAATAGTTTCTATACATCTAAAAAGAGGAGAGGATGAACGGTGAAATTTCTTTGCCTGGCGTATGGAGATGAAGCGGGCTGGAACGAGTTAAACGAGAGTGAGAAAGAAGAAGTACTGGCTCAGGATAAGGTGATACAGGAAAAGGGAAATCTAATGTCTGCCGTGCAGCCTAAAGTAACGACTGTTCGGAATTGGGATAAAAACCTCCAGGTGACAGAAGAGAGCGGCGAACATAACGGACTTCCGCTTGCCGGGTTTTCAGTCATTGAAGCAGAGAGCGTGGAGGAAGTGATTGATCTCGTGGCTGACACCCCCTGCGCCAGGGCGAACGGGGTCATTGAGATCCGGCGGTTTTGGGACACGGAGGAACAGCAATAGAGGTGTAGACACTACCAGCCCCTTCGTTTCTAATTGGGATCGAAGGGGTATTTAGTATGGATCTGAACATTTTTATTATAAGTAAATCGGCAGCTTAAGAACTCTTATCATGCCAGTGGTCTGAAGAAAGGAAGAAGACTCCTATGCTATAATAAAGCAAAATGAGGAGGGGATAGGGTGGGTATTTCTTTAGATTTACTGGGGCAGATTCTGGAACAATTAAAATCAATTTTGAATGAACAGCTTGCCGATGAAGCCACGCGCATTTACTTATTTGGCTCCTGGACCCGCCGTGAAGAAAAACGCAGTTCGGATATTGATGTTGAAGCCAGCTCCCCGATCTCTTCTACAACATGGAATAATGTAATCGAACATATTGAAGAGTCTACTATTCCATACAGGGTAGATGTAGTGGATTTAAACGGTGCTAATGAACAACTGATACAGTAGGTAAAAGAGGAGGGCGTTTTATGGAAAGACTACACCAGCGATTAGAAGCAGTAGGAAGAACTATAGAGCAGTGTCGTAGATCATAGGAAGTCAAAAATATTAATGCAGCGTTCTATACTACATAATTTTAATAATGTATTTCCTTTACTTCCGTTTAGAGTGATAAACTAAAAAGGGTGTATTTAGTATGAGTAAGAATACTGGAAGCTCTGAACTTAAATGGAGGTTTACGAATGAATAATAACGACATTGTCATTAGAATACGCTACGCTTTGGATATAAGAGATCAGGATGTGATGGAGATATTCAGGCTTGGCGGTGTGGATCTTTCTAAAGAAGAGGTACGAAAGGTTCTCACGAAGATAGAAGAAAGCGATGAAGAGGAAGACGATGAGGTGTATGAAGATGATGATCATCTCAAATGCACGAACAGCATGCTCGAATCCTTTTTAAACGGGCTGATCACGTTCAAACGCGGACGGCAGACCACAAAGGACGGCGAGCCGATGAAACCGGACCGCTCAATCAAGAACTACTCCAGTGTGAATAATGTGATGCTGAAAAAAGTAAAAATCGCCCTGCAGCTAACGAGCGATGACATTGTGGATATCTTAGAAAATGCCGACGTTACGATCACCAAAGGGGAAGTAAGCGGTCTATTGCGGAAGGA
>NZ_JALBWT010000067.1:0-9049 GCF_023845525.1 Sinobaca sp. H24 | reverse complement strand
CTCGAGGAAAAGCAGGGGTACGGCCGAAACAAAAAACGAGCGGCCTTTATCATTTTGCTGTGCTGGTCCGGACCGGGTGAGCCTTGGCTTGTCGCTCCGGCATCTGCTGGATAATAACTATCCGCTGCAGGGCGCCTCGGACCATCAGTTCAGCGAAGCAGTATATCTGGCGGATCCAGACGGCAACGGCATCGAAATATCGTGACCGTCCGGAGCAGGAGTGGAAAAGAAATGCACACGGCGAACTTGCAGTACAGACGCTGCCGATGGATGTGGAAGGCGTCCTTCAGGAAGCATCCGGATCGGAATGGAAACGGTCTACCGGCAGGAACCGTCATTGGTCATATACATCTCCACATCTCCAATTTCGAAAAGTCCGCTCATTTTTATACAGAAGTGCTCGGATTTAACACGATGATTTCCATTCCGGGAAGCGCTCTGTTTGTTTCAGCGGGGGGATACCATCATCATATTGCCGTGAACCTCTGGGCTGGAAATAATGCTCCGGCGCCTGCAGAAAATGCGGTTGGACTGATGTATTACTCGATCGTTTTTCCGAATGAAGAAGAAAAACTAAAAGCAGCTGCCCGCTTAAAGGAAGAGGGAACGCCTTTAGAAGAAGATGGAAATGGGATCAGCTTTCAGGATCCGTCCGGAATCCGGGCTAAACTTACCGCCGCTGTGTAAGCTTTAGAAAAGCAGACGCTCTTAGCCGGGCGTCTGCTTTTAAACGTGTGCATCCTTCCTGCGGGCTTTGATTTTGTGGCATAATAGGGACATGAACAAATGACAAAATCAAACTACGACTACGATAAAAGGATGGATAGATACTATGAGTACTCCTGATTTAAAAGCACGTTCGCCCTGGTCGGCGTTAAATGATGTAGATAATGTAACGATACATCCGCTGAATGGAAAAGCTGTATCGGTGGATATGACTGTACCGGGTAGTAAAAGCTTTACGAACCGGGCGCTTATTCTGGCAGCACTTGCGGAAGGAACGTCTACGCTTTCCGGCCTGCTAAAAAGTGACGATTCCTACTGGTGCCTGGATGCGCTGGAAAAGCTGGGCGTATCTTCCCGGGTTACGGGACACGGTGGAAATAGACGGCTGCGGCGGCAGCTGGCCGGTCAAGGAAGCGGATCTTTATATCGGGGCAGCGGGGACGATCGCACGGTTTCTGCCAGGCGCGATTGCTGCAGCTGAGGGAGGATCATATCGGATCGAAGCCAGCAGGCGGATGAGCGAACGGCCGGTCAAACCTTTAATGGAGGCGCTCGAGCAGCTGGGGGCACAGATCGAATACGAAGACAAAAAAGGATTCTACCCTCTGGTAATCAAGCCTTCCGGCCTGCACGGCGGAAACGTAAGCATATCCGGCGCCGTATCAAGCCAGTTTATCAGCGGTCTGCTTATCTCAGGGGCAAACCAGCAGAATGATCTGACGGTAAACATACCCGATCACATCGTGCAGCATGCCTATGTAAAAATTACGCTGGATTTAATGAAGGAATTTGGAGTGAATTCTGTATATAACGATGAATTGACCAAAATGACTGTTCCGGCCTCAGGCTACAAAGCCCGGGATATGGCTCTGGAAGCAGATGCTTCTACGGCGAGCTATTTTATGGCGCTTGCAGCTATTTCAGGCGGACGGGTTCGTATTAATAATCTGCCTACCGAAACGAACCAGCCGGATATCGGCATGGTGGACTTGTATGAAAAAATGGGATGCACCGTAGAAAAAGGCGAAACCTATGTAGAGATTCAGGGGCCGGAGCAGCTCAAAGGCAGCCTGGATATAAGTATGAAAGAAATGTCGGACCAGACGCTGACGATCGCTGCAATTGCTCCGTTTGCGGACGGGCCGGTTACCCTGCGGGACGTAGAGCATATCCGCCATCACGAATCGGACCGCATTCATGCGATCTGCACTGAGCTTGGGAAACTGGGAATAAAGACAGATGAGTTCGCAGACGGACTGACTGTTTATCCGGGAACGCCGAAAGGAACCCCGTTATTATCCTATGATGACCACAGGGTGGCAATGGCGCTGTCTCTTGTAGGAGCAAAGGTGCCGGACGTTACGATTGCTGATCCGGGCTGCGTATCCAAAACGTGCCCGTCCTATTTTGAACTGTTGAAAGCTGCAGGGGTAGATATTACTTACAGCTAATAGAGCCTGTCCTGATAGAAATAATTCGGCTTGTTGATATGATTGTTATATTCTTTATGAAAAATGGACGTTGTGGCAGGAGAAACCGGCGGAATCAGCCAGGTCCAGTCCCCGGTTACTTCCCTGCCGGCCTGGGCTTCTTTCTTTTCAAAACGCTCGAATTGAGAAGCGGCGGTATGGTGATCAACCATGCTGACGCCCTGCTTTTTATAGGAGTGCAGAACGGCCCGGTTCAATTCCACAAGCGCACGGTCTTTCCAGAGAGTGGACGCGAATGAAGTATTCAGGCCCGCAATCTCAGCCATTTCGGGCAGAAGATTGTAGCGGCCGGTGTCCGCCAGGTTTCTGGCGCCGACTTCCGTTCCCATATACCAGCCGTTAAACGGAGCCGCCTGATAGGTGATGCCGCCGATTTCAAGCTTCATGTCCGATACGATAGGGACGGCGTACCATTTGTATTCTTTCTCTGCAAAAGCCTCGTATTCCGGATGCTCCAAAGGGACTTCAAGAACGAGGGAGGGGGGAATTGAAAACCATTTAGGTTCATTCTCACCAATACTGATTAAGATAGGGAGAACATCGAAATCTGTTCGTGATCCCTGCCAGCCCAGTTCGAGGCACTTATTAGTGAAATCAATAGAATCCGGATCGCCGATTACGCCATGTTCTGTCTGGTAGCCGGCGTAGCGGATCAGCTGATAATTCCAGATACGAATAGCCGGCTGCTCAGGGGAGGCCGGCGCAAATAAAGAAATGACCGGCAGAATCCTTCCTTCATTCGTTGCGTAGCGGATGTGCCGGAACAAAGACTGGGCGATTTCTTCTTCTGTACTGTCTTTTCTGCAGTCCAGCACATGAAGTGATTCCCAGAAAAACCGTCCGATACAGCGGTTGCTGTTGCGCCAGGCAAGCTTTGCTCCAATGCGCAGTTCTTCCAGCGTATGGGTGTAGTGCCCCGTGTCGGCAATCTCCCTCTCGATCTGTTTTAAGCGCGTCTGCTGCACGCTGCTATTTTTTCCTGCTTCCATATAGGCCAGTTCAATAAATGTTTTTGCTTCTTCTGCCAGCTGTTTTTTACCCTGCATAGAGACACCTCATCGCGTAGTTTCAATATATACAGTATATGACAGAAGACGGACATATTCTAATATTACAAGCCGTATAGTGAAGAAAGGAGAACGCTGTGCTGTTTTTAGCCGTTTTTTTTACTTTATTTTTACTGCTGCTTATGGGATTGGGTACGGCAAAACTGCTGTTGTTCCGGGAGAAATTTTTTCTCTCGGGCATTGGCTCAGTTTTTCTGCAGGAGCCTCGCTTGCTTTGAGCGTTCTTTTTACCATGTGAAAAACCCCCGTCCCGCCTGGTGTGAAAGGCGGAACGGGGGTTTTAGCTGAACGCTTTTATTGATCGATAAGGGCGCTCATTTTTTCAGGGAGTTCAGTGTTATCCAATAGTCCGGTGAATTCCTCAGATCCGGCACCGTACGCATATAATGGAACATCTGTACCAGTATGCTGGGAAGTACTCCAGCCAACGTAGGCATATTCACTTACGATAGAATTAATTTCGGAAGCACGTGTTTCTTCATCTTCAGCATTTTGAATACGTTCTGCTTCTTCATCAGTAATATCAATACCAGTGAAGGTAGACAGTACTTCTGCTGCGTTGGAGGCATCATCATTGAGCTCAGACGCCATTTTGTTTCCTGTAGCCGTTACATCGCGGAGAACGTCCGGCTTAGCCATATATTCGTCATACCCGCCAACCGTCATACCGCCTGTTTCGTGGTCACCTGCGACAACAACAAGCGTATTGCCTTCTGCTTCAGCGTAATCCACGGCTTCCTGTACAGCCATTTCAAACGCTTCGGTGTCGGTCATGGCCCAGGCTGCATCATGAGCGTGGCCGGCCCAGTCAATCTGGCTTCCTTCTACCATGAGGAAAAATCCATCTTCATCTTTTTCCAGAGACTGGATCGCCGAAGTCGTCATTTCAGAAATGCTTGGCTGCTCTTCCGGGCGTTCTAGTTCCGGAGACATTGCTTCTTCATGGAAAAGGCCTAGAATTTTTTCCTCCTCGGAAGCTTGAATATCATTAAGGTTTTCTGTATAGGTAAATCCGTCCGCTTCTGCTTTTTCTATAAGATTATCCTGCTCCTGCTCGCCGCCTTCTGATTCAGGAAGAAACATATTGCGGCCTCCGCCCATAAGGACATCAACGTTTTCAAGCAGCTGCGGAGCAATCGCCGCTTCGTTATCGCGATCTTCTACGCTCGATCCGAAAACAGCCGGCGTGGCATGGGTAATTGTAGATGTTGCAACCAGGCCGGTGGATTTGCCGGCATCTCCTGACTTTTCAAGTATGCTGTCCGGAGAATCGCCTTCCGGTGTCATACCGATCATGCCGTTTTCTGTTTTAACTCCGCGGGCCATCGCTGTTCCGGCTGCGGCAGAATCGGTTACGAGGTTGTCGGCTGAGTCGGTTTTCATCATGCCGGTTAAAAATTCGTCCCATACAGGGGCTTCTTCGCCCTTGAAGTGGCGGTAATTTGTAGCGTAAGCTGCGTCAAAACCATCAGGGATCATATAAATGATGTTTTCTACTTCTTCCGGCTTTTCTTTCTGGGAATGAGCCGGGGCGTTTCCATTGTCATCAGGCATGCTGGCGTAGGCTCCTGTTCCGGAGGAAAGAATAATCGACGTTCCAAGTCCAAGTGCGGCAACGCTTTTAAGTCTGTGAGGAATAGATTTCATGTTTTACTGACCCCTTTTCTGATTATGTTTTACATCCTTAACTATAGACGTCGGTTGTTAAGGAAGTATAAAGCATATTTAAAGAGAGTCAGAGGGGAGGGGGACTATACTACTTTTCCAATTTTTATAGCACAAAATAGTTATGTTTATAAAAAATAATATATAAATATACACCTGCATAAACGAAGATAAGTATAAAAGGCTCTATTTATAAGAATATTCTGAAATGAAAAACAAGTACTTTGGATTCACTGTGTATGTAAAATTTGTTAATCATAGGTAAAGAAAATATCATTTATATTATGGGAATATAGAAAAAAGCATGCCTGGTTCGGGCATGCTTTTAAAAATGAAGTTATATTTCATCAAGCAGCTTATAAATCTGCTGTTTATTTTCCGCCTGGATTAACTTCTCTCTGAATTCTTCATCCATCAGTTTTCTGGACAGCATCTGAAGAATTCGTAAATGATCATCGCCGGCCCGTTCTTCCGGTACCGCAATCATAAATATTAATTTCGCATTCGTGCCGTCCATGCTGTTCCAGTCCACGCCCTGCCGGTGAATGCCAAAAGCGACCGCGGGCTTTTTCACGACGTCGGCTTTTCCGTGGGGAATAGCTACATTCATACCGAGCCCGGTAGAGCCCTGCGCTTCCCGGTCCAGAATAACCTGTTTGAATGCCTTATTATCAGTAAGAACATCATTACCGGAAAGGGTGCGGATCATTTCATCCATTACGTCTTCCCGGGAATCGGCAGTCAATTCGGGATAATCAGATCTCTTGAAACAAGGTCGGTCAGCTTATTGAATGTTGTTTCCTGCTGCTGACTGCTTTCCGGACGCGGTGAAGCATCGCCGCTGGTTACAAGCGGTTCCTCCACCCCGCCGGCAGGTACAGCTACTGCTGTAACATCACGTTTGATCAGGTTGACAATAAAAAGCAGTAATAAGAGAACCAACAAGAATGGCGATAAAAACATCGTTACATTTGTTACGGCTCCGAGTACACCGACGATCGGGCCGCCATGGGCCACCTGATCGCCGACACCGCTCTGCATGGCAATGACTGCGGCTGCCATGGAACCGATCATAATGCTGGGAATAACCCGCAGCGGATCTTTAGCGGCAAAAGAATAGCGCCTTCCGTGATGCCGAACAATCCATTGTAAAGGAAGCTTTTCCTGCCTCGATCTCCGGCTGCTCGAATTTTTTCTTGTTCATAAATGTTGCAATGCCAAGCCCGATAGGAGGAACCGCAATCGCTGCTGCAACGGCTCCCATAATAGCAAAGTTGCCCTCAGTAATCATCGCTGCTCCGAACAGAAAAAGCTACTTTATTGACAGGACCGCCCATATCAAAGGAGATCATCGCACCTAAGATCAAAGCGAGCAGTACGGTGCTTGACCCTTCCATTCCGGCAAGCCATGTAGTCAGACTCTCAAAAACAGCGGCAACCGGTGCACCGATCAAAAAGGAGAACGCAAGACCGACAATAAGTGAAGCTATTACTGGAATAATAATAATAGCATAATCGGCTGGATGGCCCGTGGGACTTTCCATTTTTTAATCCATAATGCCACATAACCTGCCAGGAAACCGGCAATAATACCGCCGATAAAGCCGGCAGCGGCTTCACTGCCGTAAAAGCTTCCATTTGCTGCAATATAACGCCGATCATGCCCGGCGCAAGACCCGGTCTGTCGGCTATGCTCATTGCGATAAAGCCGGCCAGAATAGGTACCATAAAGGCAAAAGAGCCGGCGCCGATCGCTTCAATAGTACTCCAGATTGAATCCTCCGGAATAATTAAACCTTCTGCTGAGGGAACTCCTCCAAGTGATAAAGAAATGGCGATCAACAGTCCGCCGACTACGATAAAAGGAATCATGAACGAAACGCCGTTCATCAGGTGCCTGTAAACGGGATTTTCTTTTTTCTTCTTTTCATCCTGCTTTTCTGCAGAACCGGATAGAGTTTCGCCTTTATTGTCCAATATGTTTTGAATAAGCTGTTCTGGCTTGTGAATACCGTCCTGGACTCCTGTTTCCACATACTGCTTTCCCTGAAATCTGGATTTGTCGACATTTTTGTCGGCTGCAAAAATAACGCCTTCTGCTTCCTTTATATCTGTGTCGGTCAGGATATTTTCCGCTCCTACCGACCCCTGGGTCTCAACTTTTATTTCTACCCCGAGCTGAGCTGCGGCTTTCTGTAAATTTTCAGCTGCCATGTATGTATGGGCAATTCCTACAGGGCAGGCAGTAATAGCCACGATTTTTTTCATGCTGCCTCATCCTTTCCTTCTTTCTATAGTAAGTATAAAGAAAAAAGAAAGGGTTGATGAAAGCGTTATCTTTCCGGAAGATACGGTAATTTGAAATTAATCGTTAAAATAACGTAAAAACCGCTTCGGCATCGGTCAGGCTTTTGATGCGGGCTATACGGTCGGGCGAGTCGGACAGCTTTGAAATTTCTTCAAATAATTTTTTTACTTTTCCGCCTTCCTGTAGATCAGCTGCCAGCAGCAGCACAATGGCAGCTGAAGAGCCATTCCAGTCAATGGGATCGGAAAAGATACCAACCGCTACCGAAGGAATCTTGATAAAAGCCGGATCTCCGTGGGGGATAGCAATACCGCCTCCTATAAACGTAGACGACTTTTTTTCCCGGTTGATGGCACTCTCCACAAAAGCAGGAGTTACTTTGCCGGTCTTTTCAAGAAAGCCGGCTAAGTGAGTAATGGCTTTTATGTGATTGGATTCCTGCAGAAAATGAATATGGGCTGGAGAAGAAATAAGTTCCTGCAGAACATTATGGCTGTTTTCTTTTAACGTATTTACAATGCGATGTATTTGCTGCTGTTCCTCTTCTTTTAGAAAAGGTGAGACAACAACAGTTGGCACGTCCGTCCTCTGAAGCGGCACTGTAGAAATGATGATGTCGATGCGGTCTTCATCAAATCGTTCTGCTTCCTTTAGTGCTGTACAGCCAACTGTCTGCAGCGAATGAAATTTCCGTTCCAACTTTGTCTGAAGAAGGCGGGACATGCCCATACCCATCGGGCAGACGATAAGCACCCGTATATAGTCAGCCGACGTTTTTTTGGACCGCTCCAACGACACTTGAAAATGAATCGTCAGGTAAGCTACTTCTTCGAGCGGCCACTCTTTGGAAGGCTCGAGCTCTGCCAATGCTTCGATAATCATTTCGAACAAATAAGGATACATTTTTCTTATTTCCGAAGCCATAGGGTTATGGTGGCTGAGATGATGATCGATTCTTGCGGTACTGCTGTGAAGATGGGCCGCTGTATCCCGAAACAGGTCGCTGTCCTTATCGTAAGGATGTCCGGTAACAGCAGTTACTATTTCAATTAAATGGTGAGTAAAACGGATCGTTTCCGGGTCTATCTGAAGCTGTTCAAAAATATTTAAGCCTTCTGCAGAGGGCAGTTCAAGCCTCGCACTGCGAAGATGAATGGACAAATAATATACTTCGGCCGGCGGCCATGTCATTTGAAAGTAAGCTTCGAGTTCTTTGACGAGCTGTACTGCTTTTTTCATTTCTATTCTTTTCATATCAATGGACTCTGCCGGGTAGGCAACGCAGCGTTTCCACATGATTCGTTTAACAGCCAGCAGAATGTGAATTAATAACGTTTCCCGGGAGGCATGCGTATAGAAAAAAGAAGACTGCTGTTCAAGCCCTTTTATCATTTTGTTTACTGCTTCCCAGTCAAAGGGGGAAAACCATTCTTTTATAGGGTGATTTTCCTTTAAAGACTCGCGGACAAGATCAGCCATAGCTGCCCGGCGGCCTGTTTCCGGTCCAATGACAGAAACACCGACGTTTGGCTTTAACTGAATATTCAACCGGTATTTCTGCAGGCGCTCACTGCCTTCTTTTAATAATTCTTTTATAACAGCCTGGCTTTCATAAAGCTCTCCGCTCAGCTGTTTAATAGTCCATTCCTTTTTCGTATCCAGCAGCAGGCGGAGCAGAATGAAAATCTGCTCTTTTCTGGAGGAAAGCTGGTTTTTTTCTTCAATAGAAAACAACTGCTCCTTGATCTGAGCCTGTTTTTCTTCAGAAGGGTTAAAGCGTATACCCCGGCTCG
>NZ_JALBWT010000066.1:0-9073 GCF_023845525.1 Sinobaca sp. H24 | reverse complement strand
TTTATTATTCTCATTATTATAGGTCTTGGAACGTTCCTTCTAATGATTAACAACACTAAAAAGCTTCCGCCCTTAGGTGGAAGCTTTTCCTTTTTTCTCTGGAGTGCAGCTTATATAAACGGCAGGCCTTCTCTTAGAAGCATCCACGTTCCCGCAATAAAACACACCGTTCCCTGTACCAAAAAGAAAATCCCCAAAAAGAAGCCGGGATTCTGGTAGCTTTTTCAAGAAGAACGGCATCTCCTGAAGCACGGCATGGTGTCTGCTCATTTTCCATACAAATAAACTGGATAAGAATGCCTGTACAAGAAGAGTGCTTCCAATAATATACAGCAGGTAATGCTCGCTTCATACGCCTGATTCACATACAGCACGCCAATTAATAAAAATACACTGACGAGCCAAAGAATGCCAACTATGTTCTTTACAAGAAACATGATATTGTAGAGAAGCAGTAAAACATAGGACAATCATCAACGGTGTATACCACTGCATCAGCAGAGCGTAAATATACAGAACACTTACAGCTGAAGCAAATACATATCCTGCCGCGATTGTAAGTACTGCTCCTGATTTCCCCTGATGGCTCGTTAAAGCCAGCCCGCTGCGTTATAAACAAAGAAACAGCATGAGCTCTGCCGCCTGTCCACTTCGCAGCTGCCACATGCCCATTCTCATGGATCAATGTATGAAACAATGCTAAAAAAGAACCAAGAACCGGGAGCCTAAGCAGCACTGCTGTAATCCGAGCAGAAGTAAAACGAGCATTTCTTCATACATAAACAGGGTCCTCTTTTCTATCCTTTTCTATATGAAAAAGTTCCCTAAATGATTAGGGAACCTTCAAGTATGATAGTATTCATGATGTCATTATACATAATTTTATATCATTTAGATAAACGATAGGATAATACTAATTACTACTACAAGTCCAACAATCATTAAAATCGTTCTAATCATATTCTTCACCCTTTCTATAATAGGCACTAATAAGTATTCCCTATTAATCAGCCTTTTAAAACACTTATTGCTGATTTTGTCGAATAATTACTATGATCGCATCTATTTTTAATACACCAGGAGGAGTAAGCCATTATGGCCGTTTTTTTTACTTTATGAACACTGATTCAGGAAATAATAAATGACCGGGCTGTCGGCCTTGCCGCCAGCAGGCTTTTTCTACCTTTTTCTTATTCCCTATGATTATCCTTATCTTATCTATTCTGCCTTATCTTAATCTCGATGTGGACCAGGTATTCGAACTTTTGGGCAGCGGCGCTTCCCGAAGCTTTTCTACAGCTGATTCAAGATAACGTTATCGATGTCATCACGACCCTCAGGGAGGCCTCCTCACCTTTGGTATTATAGGTACCATATGGACCGCCTCAAACGGGGTAAATGCTTTTATGGAAGCTGCCAACACGGCCTTTAATTTAGAAGAAACCCGTTCATTTATAGTGATGCGGCTGCTTTCTATCGCCCTGACCATTGCGCTTATTTTTGCGCTTTTAGTAACACTGGTATTATCAGTTTTCGGCAACTTAATTATTGAAAACATTGACACAACTGGCTCAATATTGAAACAGGTACTGCTTTACTGCTTAATGTGTTCCGGTGGACGCTGTTGATTATCATTGTCTCAAGCGCGTTGTCTTTTCTTTACTATTTTGCTACATCGATGCGCTTTCCGCTTCGTCACGTTATTCCCGGAGCGCTTGTGGCAACGATTCTATGGCAGGGAGTCAGCTTCGGCTTCTCCGTCTACATTTCAAATTTCGGAAACTTCTCCGCCACCTACGGTAGTCTCGGAGGTATTATTGTTTTAATGCTGTGGCTGTATTTAACCGGATTTACGTTTATTATAGGCGGTGAAGTAAACGCTATTCTACATCGTCACAGCAAGCTTTTCCACTCTGAGCGTTTTTTCCTAAGAGCTCTCTTCCGCTATTCTTTGTTTAATATCCTCCCGGGGATCCCAGCAGTTAAACTGGTAGTGCGGCTTTGTTTCAAATCCAAGCCGGATGCAGCTTTTGACTGAAGGCTGCCCTGTCTTCTTTTCTATCCGAAACCATCTGCACGTAGCACAGCAGTGATATTTCTGTTCAGGAGTCATAGGTCTCTTCCTTTCAAGCTATAGCCAAAACCCCCGTGTTCCTCTGGAACGCGGGGGCTTTCGTCTATTTATAGTTTTTTCTTGGCAGAAGCCGTTATTTCATCCGATGAAATATCAACATCCACTTCATAGGGAACGCTTTCTGCTGCCTGCTTTATATTTTTATCATCATCTTTTTCCAAGGCGGTTACTGTAGACGCTCCTGCTGCACTCGCTGCGCTGATGACAACAGCCAGACCCAGAGCCGATATTGATTTAAGCATCTGTTCCTCTCCCATTCTACTCATTTATGCTTTTACAATACCATACATTTTTAAAAGGAAAAGTCCTTATGACGAAAAATACTATTACGTTTTGATTGCAGATTTATTCCTCCACAATGGTTATTTTTTCTGCTGCCTGTTTAGAACGCTGTTTTGCTTCTTCCACATCTGCGCCGAGGCTTATTGTCACAGCCATCCGCCTCCCCGGCTTTGTTTCCGGCTTTCCAAAATCCGAAGTTCGGTTTCCGGAATCTGCAGCGCTTCCGCAGCACCTTCAATATGATAGCTGCTCGATTCTTTCTCTGCTTTCACTGCGTAAGATGCTCCTGCGCGGTGAAATACAATACCTTCAACCGGAAGACCGAGTACAGCCCGGACATGAAGGGCAAATTCTGATAAATGCTGGGTAGCCAGTGTAACCATTCCAGTATCGTGGGGGCGGGGGATACTTCACTAAAATATACGCTGTCTTTTGTCAAAAAGAGTTCTACGCCGAATAATCCATACCCGCCTAAAGCAGAGGTTACTTTTTGAGCTATTTTTTTTGCTTCTTCGAGCTGGGATGCAGACATTGGGTGAGGCTGCCATGACTGAATATAATCTCCATCCTTTTGTTCGTGCCCAATAGGTTCACAGTAGGAAATACCGGAAATAGACTGCACGGTCAATAATGTAATTTCAGACTCAAAAGGAATAAAAGATTCAACAATGACCCGATTTTTCTTTCCTCTCCCGCTGCCGACTGCCTCCTGCCAGGAGTTTTGTATATCTGCTTCGGACCGGCAAACGGTCTGGCCTTTTCCTGAGGAACTCATTACAGGTTTAATCACACAGGGCGTACCGATTTCTTTCACTGCCAGTTCAAGCTCCTGCAGGTTATCTGCGAATTGGTAAGAGGCTGTAGGGATATTCAGTTCTTCGCTTGCCAGACGGCGGATGCCTTCCCGGTCCATGGTCAAATGGGCTGCTCTTGCTGTGGGAATAACATGAAATCCTTCTTCTTCCAGTTCAATTAGTGCCTCTGTTGCCAGGGCTTCAATTTCAGGAACAATATAGTCCGGCTTTTCCCAGCGTACAATTTCTTTTAATTTACTCTCCTCCAGCATATCGATCACATAAGAACGATGGGCGATCTGCATCGCCGGAGCTCCGTCATACCTATCTACAGCGATTGTTTCTACACCCAGGCGCTGTGCCTCTAAAATAACTTCTTTTCCAAGTTCACCAGATCCTAAAATCATCAGCTTTATTGCTTTTTGTTGTAATGGGGCTCCTATATTCATTCGTTTCCTCCTAAAAAATCGTAGTCCTTCCTATCTTACAATCTCTCCTGCTTTATTTTCAACAAAATCACGAACAAAAAATATAAATATATAAATTATTATTCGCTTTTGATGTAATAGAGATTTTTATTGTAATCCACAAAAAAACTGCCTGTAACGGGGGAACCCCTCATTACAGACAGTTTTGTTCTATTACTTATCTCTATTTTCCGGCTTAATGTTTTCTTCTCCATCAATACGGGCTTCTTCACGCTTTACTTTTTCCGTGGTTTCTTTTGTTTCCTGATATTTTCTTTTGCCGACAATAACTTCATCTGTAACAATCGGCGTTTTTTTGATTTCAATTTGTTCTTCTACAACTGGGACTCTGATTTCTTCCGATTCCTCTGAGAATTCACCGATTTTTGCACCCGTGGCATCTTGATCTTCTTCGGAAACCGCGCGTCTTTCCACGTATACTTCTTCACGCTGTACCGGTACTTTAATCGTTTTTTCAACTTCTACTACTTCTTTTCTGACTTCCACTTCGCCTTTTTCTACTTTTTTCTTGCTCACATCCAGCTTTTCTTCATGCAGACGCAGAGCCTGCTGTTCTTCTGTTTCAGCATCAGCTTCGCGCTTCGCAGAAGCTGTTTCCGGACGATGTTCTGCAGATTGTTTTTCAGATGGGACCGCTTTTAATGATGGAGATTTTTTTTCTGTTGCATGCGTTTCTTTTTCTTGTGCTGAAGACGCAGTCGCCGTGTGCTCCGTAAAGCTTCTTGATGGGACGGCTGTGCCTTCGTGAGCCACAACAATAATATTTCCTTCTCTAATATCCGTATCATATCTTTCAGCATCTTCTGCTGTAAGTCCGAGACGAATTAAGGTAACGTCTGATTCTTCTGCCTGCTGTTCCGGCGAGAGCGCTTCTTTTAAGTTTTCTACAAGACCGCTTCCGCTGCTGCCTTCTTTTGTATGCTCTAAATGAATGTTTGCACCTGTTTCTTTAGAAAGGTAGGCCGCGCTGTCTTTATTGTTTAATACAATTGAAATATCATTGGATTCAAGTCCCTGTTCTTTAAGTCCAGCTACTGCACCAATTGCCTGCTGTTCGTTTTGGTAAGATCCAATCACTCTTGTTTCCATCTTATAAAACCTCCATTTAATATAGGTATCTGTTCGTTTCTTTATTTAGTATGCTATGGTTTACCTTCCCTTCCTCCGCTTTTTAAAACTAAATTCTCTTGCATTAAAGCAAACTCAAGACAAAAGACTGTTTCGTTTGGAAACAATCTCTATCCTACGTCCTAGTAAAGAAAAAAAGAGTTCCCCTTATTCATAGGAGAACCCTTAAACTGGCGTTATTCTTCTGTTATGTCCCATGTGTAATGGAAGTCAATGCAGCCATTTAACGTCTGGGCTACAGGACAGCCTTTGTCAAAAACTTTAAGCGCTCTTTCAGCCGGATCTTTCTTGCCGGCTGGAATACTTAATTCAAAATGCACATCAATTTTTGTGATTTTCAGTACGCCTTCCGGCGCTTCAATGGTTCCTTTTGCGACAGCTTTTAACTTATTCGGATAAGGTTGGTATGCCGCGCGCATCCAGCGCGCGGATAAAGTCCCGGTAAGTCAGCCGCCTGCTGAGGCAACAATATGATCGAGCGGTGGGATGGATATTCCGTTTCAGGAGAAACGCCGTAGAACTCTTTTACTCCTCCATGTACGCCGTAATGGAAACGGCTCTTCAAATCCCTCAATATAAGCTTTACGGTGCGGCGGTTCATGCTGCTCAATGTTAATAGTCGTTAATTTCAATAGGCTTACTCATTGATACTCCTCCTTGAATTTAGTAATAGCCGACTATTCCCTTTTATCATTCTTTAAGCATAGCCTCTTTTCATGCTGTTTGTAATAGTATATACTTTTACACGAACAAATGTTTGTATTTTAATCAGGAAAAAGAGGTGCTGTACGGTGAATAACCGGATTATCTTTTTAATTGATATGCAGTCTTTTTATGCCAATTTGGAAAAAAATGGCCCATCCTTTATTAACAGGACAGCCTGTTGTTGTGGCCGGGGATCCTTCTATCGTAGCGGTGTTATTTTAGCTGCCTGTTCCGCAAGCTAAATCATACGGCATACAAACTGTGAACCGATCTGGCAGGCGCGTAACAAATGTGCGCACGTACATATACTCAAACCCCATATGCAGTTTTACGTCGACGTATCGGTTACGATTTCCACTTTTTTTGGAACAGTACAGTACGTCCGTTGAGCCCTACAGTATTGATGAAGTATTTCTGGATTTTCCTTTCATGTCCTATGAAAAAGCAGAACTGCTTGCCAGGCACATAAAGCAGCGACTGCTGCGGGAAATTGGTGTCCAGGCCCGTATCGGCATTGGCCCTACAAAGGTTTATGCCAAAATGGCCTGCGATCATTTTGCGAAAGAAAACAAAACAGGGACCGCTGTTCTGTGTGATGCTAATGTCTCTGAACAGCTGTGGCCTCTTCCGATAAAAAAACTATTCAGCGTAGGCAGCCGGATGGAAGCGCACCTTCTTAACATGGGGATCCGCACCATCGGCCAGCTGGCCCGGTATCCGCTTCAGGACTTAAAGAAAAGATGGGGTATAAACGGAGAACTTCTCTGGCAGACAGCCCATGGGCGTGATGGTTCCCCCGTTTCTTCCGACACTCATCAAAAAAGAAAATCCATCGGCCATCATATGACCCTGCCCGTGACTATTACCACTGGTCAGAGATAAAAGTAGTACTCCGGGAGCTGAGTGAAGAAGTCAGCAGACGGTGCAGGCAGCATGCCTCTTTAGGTCAGGTAGTCAGTGCTGGAGCCGTCGGAAAGCAACACGGATTTCCACGATCTTTCCAGCGCCAGCAGCGGCTGTTCGAACCAACAAACAGTGGAAAGGTCATCTTTGAGACTGCTTCTGCTTTGTTTAAGGACTCTTGGGACGGCACTCCGATTAGAAGCCTCGGCATCTCCTTGAGCGGCCTTCAACCGGATAAGTATAAACAATTAAACTTGTTTAACAGTGAAGAGGATCTGGAAATGCTGTATCATACTATTGATCAGCTGAAGGATAAGTATGGTATGGATGCCGTTCTGTATGCTTCCTCTCTCTCCAGGCTGTAATACGTGCCAGGAAAATCGGCGGCCATTATAAATAATTTTGTTTCTTCTATTATAAAAGGTGGTATATGTAAACATCAGATGCTAAGGAGGAATTGATATGCATAAACTGAGCCGACTGCTTTTCAGGGCATCAAGAACGATGGGAGATGCCCAGGCCGTTCGAAATGGGACAATAGGAAAAAGGATTGCCCGCCGTCTTGTTGGAAGACAGGCCGGGAGACTGATCCGCAGAATTATCCGCTGACGCGCAGAAGCCGCTCTTATTTTATAGTATATCTTAATTGATGTAACCCATTCTATTTTTCCATAAAAAAAGCCAGGCGGCTGCCTGGCTTTCCTGTGTTTCTTATGATTCGTGGACACCTAACGCAATTTTTGCATAACGGGACATCATACTCTTATCCCACTGCGGGCTCCATACAATGTCGACCTCAACCTCTTTAATTTCACCGAATTCCTGCAGCTCTTCCAGCGAACTCTTTATGTCGCTTACTATCGTTGCTGCTAAAGGACATCCCATAGCGGTTAATGTCATGGTGATTTTGACATTGTTCTCATCATCAAGTTCTACATTGTATATTAAGCCTAGATTGACTATATCGATATCCAGTTCCGGATCAATAACATTTTCCAGTTCTGCATAAACTCGGTCAATCATTTCCTGTTTTTCATCTGTCATGCTATCTACCTCCCGTTCTTTCTATAAAAAGTATAACAAAATTCGGCTCAATAGAACAAATTCCTGCTTTTTTCCAGCAGATAACTGTTCAATACCGGCTTATTTATAGTATACTTCATCATGTACTTTGCAAGCGTACATTTGTATTTTTACTTCATTCTTTTAATGAAAGGAGAACAACTCAGCATGCTGCTATGGATTACTGCTATTATCCTTGGCCTGGCGGCCGCGTATCACTTATCGGCCCGATGGGTTCCAGCCGGCCGGGCGTCATGTACCGACCTCCCTGACAGGGCTCTTCTTTCAAGAGATACTATTATATTAGATATCCGGGAATACCAGGACGCAGCACACAATCCGGTATCTGAGGCACAGGTGCTCCCCTATCCGTATTTAAAAAGATACCTGCCTACTATTGAGAAGCAGCATGTTTTTCTAATAGCTCCAGACAAAGTATCGAAAAACCTTGCCATTCGGCTGCTTCGCAGAAATAATATACATGTTGCCCGTTATACCATTGTAGAGCGCAGCACGCATGGAAGACAGCCGCTTAAAGCTCCATGTAATTAGTACCACGTATATTTATCAATAGAAAGCAGCTAATTATTCGGTTGTTTTCTTTTTTCATTTTATTAATGAACAGCTGTTCATTGTTCTCTACCTTTCTTTTATCTATTCTAGTATACTTGCATTAATTCAACTAAAGGAGGCCCCACATATGAAGAGAGAGGATCTGCTTGCACCGGCTCAATACAACATTGTAAATGAGCTGGACGCCTACAGAAATGATGACCAGAAAACCGCCATTCGGTGGATGAACGAAAAAAAAGAGCGTCGTGATGTTTCCTACAAAACCCTTTTGGAAAAGGCCAGCCAGTTTGCAGGGGTGCTGCTGGATCAGGGAATACAAAAAGGAGATAAAATTCTTATTATCGTTCCGCGGCTTCCAGAAGCTTATATGATATATCTTGCCTGCCTGAAAATTGGAGCAGTTGCCATTCCTTGTTCGGAGATGCTGCGCTCAAAAGATCTTATCTACCGCCTTCACCATTCAGAAGCTGTCGGAATTATCGCCCATCATCATTCGACAGAAGAAGTAGATGCTATCACTGAAGAGCTGCCCTACTTGCAGTTTAAAATGACAATTGGAGGAGCGGTGGACGGCTGGCTTCAGGCCGATGCCCTGGCCGGGACGAAGGAAAAGGAGCTTGCCACCGCAGATACAAACAGCAGTGATGTAGCTTTTCTATCCTACACTTCCGGCACCACTGGAAATCCTAAAGGTGTTATTCATACTCATGCCTGGGCCTATGCCCACGTAAGAACAGCGGCTAAAGAGTGGCTTGACGTCAGGGAAAATGATATCGTCTGGGCTACGGCAGCGCCGGGATGGCAGAAGTGGGTGTGGAGCCCGTTTCTCTCCACTGTTATGCTCGGAGCCACTGCATTTGTATATAATGGAGGGTTTAAGCCGGATACTTATTTGCAGCTGCTTCAGGATGAGAATATCCAAGTATTATGCTGCACGCCTACCGAATACCGCTTAATGGCAAAAGTCGACAATCTTGGCTCTTACAAACTCCCTCATCTCCGAA
>NZ_JALBWT010000065.1:0-9115 GCF_023845525.1 Sinobaca sp. H24 | reverse complement strand
GTGTTGTTTCTCTCTGTTCTTCCAGATCCTCCATCGTCAGACCGCTCTGTGATATGGCCGACTCAAGGCCCTCTGCTTCCTCGTATGATTCTTCCAGTGTGGCTTTTTCTTCATCAATCTCTTCCTGTGTGACTTTTACTTCAGCCTTTTCCGCCTCGGCATTAACCACTTCTTCTGTAATCATCGTATCCAGTCCGCTTCTCCGGAAGTCGCGGCCATTTCTTCGTACAGTTCATCCTTCGTAATCGTTTCCTCTCCTACTTCGGCTACCGCATCGCTGCGGCTGAAGCCTGTAATTAAAAGCCCTATTACTGCAGCAGCAATTATCGCGCCAATAAAAATATCTCTTTTTTCCTTTTTTAACATACCCAACGCCTCTTTCTCTCTGTCTTTTCTACCTTCTTTTACAGCATAACCGGGAGTTATGAATAAAACTATGAACAGAGTATGAAGGAACAAAGAAACTTTTCATAAAAAAACAGCAGGAGATTTCTCCCCTGCCGGCTGCGGATTTATTTAGGAAAGCGCACGATAAAAATCGTTCCTTTTCCTTTTCACTCTTCACTTCAATCGTTCCTTCATGGAGTTCAACGAGGCGCTTCACAATAGAAAGTCCAAGTCCGAACTCCCCAAACGTCAGGTTGGCTCTGGAAATATCCGCTTTATAAAAACGGCGCCAGATTGTTTTTATTTTTTCCGGATCAATGCCTTCTCCTGTATCTTCCACTTCCAGTATTGTTTCCTCCTCTTCCTCCCGGGCTCTAAGCCATACGGTTCCTTTTTCTGTGAACTGAATGCTGTTTTTAGTTATATTCATTAAGATCTGGGTAAGTCTGTCGTAATCGGCGGATGCCGTAACGTGAGGTGCTGCTTCAATAATAATCCGATTTTGTTTTTCTTCCGCCTGGGGAATTAAATGCTCTTTAATGATTTCGAACACTTCTTCTATCTGTACCTGTTCCTTAGAAGCACCAGCTGATTTGAGCGGATCTTTTCATAATCGAGATTTTCATTAACCAGCCGGATCAGCCGCTTGGTTTCTTCATTAATCAAGCGCAGCCCTTTTTCCTTCTGCTCTTCCTCAATCATTCCGCTTTCAAGACCGCCGATCACCCCTTTTATGTCGTAAGCGGCGTTCTCATTTCGTGGGAAACGTCGGCAATAAATTGGCGGCGCCGGTTCTCCAGGCTTTCTATTTCCGCATTGGACCGCTTTAAATCCGCGGCCATTTCCTGAAAATCACTGGCAAGCTCTCCAATTTCGTCAAAGTCAGAAGACGGCACATCCACGTCGTAGTTTCCTTCGGCAATGGAGGAAGTGGCGTTTCGCAGACGCTGAATCCGGTTTACGTGAAATCTGGACAAAAATAGCTGCTGAAAAGCAGTGCACCTGCGAGCGCAATCAGCGCGGTATAAAGTAAATACTGATTGATCTGTCCGATGATTTCAGCCGAGCTGCTGATAGGCGAGACGAGCAGAACGCCGCCGGAGAAATCTCCATTTTCAAAAAAAGGCAGTACGACCAGTGACACCGTCTGGTCAAAGCGTCCGGCATCGCGGGTTTCCTCCACGAGTTCCCCGTTTTGAATCCGGGTCCATTCTTCATCCGTCAACTGCGGATTAGGAAAGCTGCCGGCTTCGGGATAAAGCACTCTGCCTTCGTTATCGAATACGCTGAAATTAATATTCTGCACCCGCAGTACTTCACTGTACGGAGCCAGCGATGTTGTGCTGACGCCGCTGTCCAGGTCATTTAAAATATCTTCACCATAAGCGGTTAATTCATCTACTTTATCCTGATAAACAAATTCTTCGACAAAATTAACAAACAGCAGCCCAGAATCAAAAGCGCCAGAATCGATACCCCAAGGTGGCTGGCCAGCAGCTGATACATATACCTAATCTTCATGAGACAGAGCTTCCGTTTCTTCAAATTTATAACCTACGCCCCAGACGGTGTGGAAAATGGTGTTTTCTTCGCTCTCTATTTTTTTGCGAAGTCTTTTGATGTGCACATCCACCGTACGCTCATCCCCGTAGAACTGATAGCCCCACCCTGTTCGAGCAGTTGTTCTCTCGTAAATACCTGTCTTGGATTTTTTATTAAAAAATGCAGCAGATCAAACTCTTTCGGTGTCAAATGAAGCACCGGTGTGTCTTTATAGAATACTTCTCTCGTCCGGTCATTTATTTTAAAATAGCGTGATGTAGTAAGGTGGGTATCTTTCGTTTCTTCTGCTCCGGCCCCGTCCTTCTCGTGACCGCCCGTATCCGGGCCATCAAAGCAAGCGGACTGAACGGTTTTGTAACATAATCATCGGCCCCATTTCAAAACCGATGACCTGCTCGGATTCACTGTCTTTGGCCGTAAGCATAATAATTGGTACCGTGCTTTTTTCCTCCCTGATCTTCCGGCAGAGCGTTACACCGTCCATACCTGGAAGCATCCAATCCAGTATAAGCAGGTCCCATGCCTCTTTTTTATACAGCTCGTATCCTTTCAGCCCATCTTCCGCAAAAGTTCCTGTGATTCCTTCTTTGGAAAAAAACATATCCAGCATGGAACGAACGCTTGCATTGTCTTCTACGACTAAAATCTTCATTTGAAGCACCATCCATTATCTGTATTTGTAAAGTATAAGCATAATACCACAAGCACGTCCGGAAAAATAAGCCGGAACGAAAAAAAGACAGCCGGTTTCAGCGGCTGTCCCTGCATTCTCGCAGTTATTTTCTAATTTGATAAATCAAATGAAGGCACAATATTCTCTTCTGCCGCTCGGCTTAAAAGAGATTCTACAGCAGCAAAATCCATCTTCGCCGAGGTCGCGTGTAAATTCATTCACGTATAAATCAATATGCGATTCTGCAACATCTACAGACATTTCCTGCGCATGCTCCATTACATAATCCTTTGATGACTCCGGATGCTCCCACGCGTAATCAACCGAGGCCCGGACCCACTCCGTTTTTTTTCTGCATCAAGCGAGCGTTTCGCTATAATAGCACCGAGCGGATAGGAAGGCCGGTGTCTTTTTCCCACCAGTCTCCCAGATCTTCCATCATGTTCAGATTATAATTCTGATAAGTAAACCGCGCTTCGTGAATAACCAGTCCTGCATCTACCCGGCCTTCCTGTACAGCCGGCATAATATCGTCAAACGGCATTACCTTGATTACAGGCAGGCTCTCCGCCGATCATCTGTTTTGCCCAGAAACGAAAAAGCATATACGCCGTGGAGCGTTCACTTGGCACCGCTACTGTTTTCCGGCCAGATCACCTGGATTTTTTTCTCCAGCTGTCAGAATCAGCGGACCGCAGCCGCGTCGAGTGCGCCTCCACAGGGAATAAGTGCATAGTCATCTATTACATAGGGAAGAGCCGCAAATGAAATCTTCATTACTTCCGGGCCTTCTCCTTTTGCTGCCAGTGTATTTGTAATATCAATATCTGCGTACTGAACCTCCAGCTCAGGAGCTCCTTCAATTAAGCCATGCGCCAGAGCATGAAAAACAAATGTATCATTTGGGCATGGGGAATAAGCTATATTCATTCAATAAGCACCTCCGATAATATGAAACTTGCTGCTTCGAGTGTTTCAAGCGCCTCAGTGATGCGCCAGGCCGAACGGTCACGCGGGCCTACCGTATTTGAAATAGCACGGATTTCCATTGAATCTACGCCAAACATTTCCGCAGCTGTAGCGGCGCCAAATCCTTCCATTGCTTCCGCTGCCGCTCCGGGGACCTGTCTGGCCAGTTTTTCCGCTGTTTGGGCTGTACCGGTTACGGTAGACAGCGTAAGCACCGGTCCTATGTTAATAACAAGGTCAGATGACCGGAGCGCCCGTTTAACGATATCTATTTTTCCTTCGTCAACGATCACACGATCCGGTCCCATTCCTATTTCCTCAATCGTCTGAAAGCCCGTTTCTGTCTCCGCTCCCAGATCGGCTGCAATAATTTCGTTGGCGATAACGAGAGATCCCACTTCCGCCTGCCCCTCAAATCCGCCGCCAATGCCTGCGCTTACTACCAGGTCGTAACGGGTGCGGGCCAAAGCGGAAGCAGTGGCTGCAGCGGCTGCGGCTGATCCTACTCCCGAGGTCACCACATCAAAGCTGCTCGAGGCATTAAGCCCTCTGAGAACAGCATCTTTTTCCGCTGCAACAGACGTGACGACAAGGATATGGTAATCTCTATCTTGATTTATAGGGAAATTCATCATTCTATCTCCTTTTCCATTCACACCATTCGTACGGTTGTATTTAGTGTAATGCATAGGAGAACAGATTGGCTAGTAGTACAGTCAGAATTAATTGGAAATACCCCGGCGTGTGTTTTCTTTAAAGCTGACATGATGTCCCGGCTGATCGTTTTGTTGTTCGGGCTGCATTTGAGCTGTTCTTTCACAAATGGTTACTATCAGGCCTTAAAAATGTGATACGATGAAAAAAACCTTTTTTATCAATGAACACGAAGGAGGGTAACGAATGAAAGCATCCTCAACTGTTACATTTGTCCGCCGAAAAGAACGCTACGCGGTTCTGCGGGGATTTCAGCTGCTGATTGATGAAAAGGAAACTGGACGTATTAAACGGAACCAAAGGCTGTCATTTACTGTAGAGCCTGGTGTACACCATCTTCAGGTGAAAAAAGAAGCCGGCGGCTCAGACGTATTCACCTGTGATCTGGCCCCCGGCGAAGAAGCTACCTTTCTTGTACTTGGAAATAAAGAAGAACCGCCCTCTCTGCAGCGATTGCATGAACCTATTTGAAAATAATAAGCAGGAACGGCCTGAAGCCGTTCCTGCTTATTTTGCTTTTTCCTTCAATAAAATATCTTTTTCGCCGGTTGCTTCCAGCATTTCATAGCAGATGTTCAACTCAGCTATTTTAGCATCCAGATACTCCATCGAAAGCTCCATACCAAAAGGCAGGGCGAGCATATTAATCTGGTCAAACGCTTTATGAATACGATTGGTAGCTGTCTCAAACTGGCCTTTCACCAAAGTCGTAATCGTCAGCTCGCACTCTTCATTAAAAGCGCGGAGCATCATTTTTTTCATATTGATATGAGAAGCCGGGATTTCGTCCTCTTCTTCAGCGCCTGCAAAAGCACCTTCATGAACCATAACAGCACGGTCTTCCACAATCATATCGCGCTGCTGCTGTTTCCAGCTGTGGTAAAGAGTCCGGTATTCATCCGCTTCTTTAAAATCAAATGCCCGTTCAAACGCATGAACATCCTGAAGATCCACTTCTTCTTTAAGTTTCCGGTATCCCTGGGCGATGCTTGCTGTTTCGGCAAGCTCCATTACTTTCATTCCCAGCTGTTCATGTTCTTCTTCCAAATGACGCTTGGATATCTGCAGCGATTCCATCTGGTCTCCAAACGAATTCTGCTGATCCCAGAGCTTTGTCATTTCCTGGTTCTTGGACTCAATGGTTCTGTCCAGCGCCGCTGCTTCGCCGGCGCGCTGCGCCATGTCACGTTCATATAGCTTTTTCTTGTCGGCGAATTCATTTTCCATCTGGAAAACCTTCTCCTGAAAACGTTTATTCAGCTCTTCGTTCATCTGCTGATAGTGATAGGTAATCGTTAACCGCTTATTTTTCTGGACATTTGCTAAAATGATGGCAGCCACTCCGCTCAGAAAAAGAGTAGGAACGGCGAGAATACCTAAAACAGTGATAAACCATGTGGAATACCACCATTTATCATTATAGGTAAACGGCACATACGCAAACGGCACCTGCTGCGAAAACTTTTCTTCCGCGGGATCTTCTTCCTCCATCTGTATCTGCTGAAGCTGGTTGGAAAGCTCTGCCGCTATATCGCCGGCTTTCGCATATTTAATGTCTCGAAGCGTAATGCTGTAGGCCCCGGCTTCAAATCCAACCTTCCGTTCTTCGAGCAGTTTTATATTTTTTATTTCTTTATAATCAAACGTAATAAACTCTTCCGGCTTGTATTTTTTATTTAAAAATACGGCCCGTTCATTTGTTATGATAAATGCGCCGGAAAACTCCTGAGGCCCTGAAAGCTCTGAGCGGCACCATCCGTAACAACTGGCAACGAGACGTTCGTTTTCCCGTTTAATATCTTCTGTAAAATTCGTCAGAAGCGTATCGTAGCTTCCCATATGATCCCTCTTTTCAAAAAATACGTAACTATTTTCTAGCTTATCACAGTAGCCGGGCAACCGAAAGCCGGTTTCTTTTCCCTGCAGAACACAAAAAAGGCGCTGCCGGATCCGGCAGCACCATTACCGCTTCACCCTTCCGGATCAGCCGCGCTTTCATCCATATACATAACCTCCCACAGGTGGCCGTCCAGATCTTCAAAGCTTGATCCGTACATAAACCCCTGCTCTGCCGGCTCCTGCGGAGAAGTCCCGCCGGCACCGACGGCTTTGCTGATAATTTCATCAACCTTCTCCCGGCTGTCCACCTGCAGAGCCGTTATCGCTTCTATGCTCCGGGACGTATCGGTAATCTCCTTTTTTGTAAACGTCTGAAAAAACGGCTCTGTTAAAAGCATCGCAAAAATTGTTTCACTAATGATCATGCACGTCGCGTTTTCATCGGTAAACTGAGGATTAAATTCAAATCCAACCGCTGAGAAAAAGTCAATCGACTTCTGTAGATCTTTTACCGGAAGATTAACAAAAATACGTTCTGCCTGCATACTCATTTCTGCTCCCGCCTCTGCTTTTTATTTGTTATGTTATGTATTCTACGCCGGCAGGCCGATCCCTTTGCCTATTTAAAAACGCAGTCTGCCGAGCGCTGCAAATCTACTCTTCTTTTTTTACAGAAAGTACTTCTTTGAGCTCATCACGTACGCTTCGGTCAGACATAGGGACACCCGAGCGGTAAGCGGCACGGCACATGAGATGTCCCGCTACCGGAGCCGTTAAAAACACGAATAAAATACCCAAAATCAGACGGACGCTGAAAAAATTCTCTATACCGGCGAAAAAAATGAAAGTACCGAGCAGGGTACAAAGCACGCCTAATGTAGCACTTTTCGTGCCGGCATGGGATCTGGTATATATATCAGGAAGCCGGAGAATACCAATGGCACTGAGCAGGGCAAGCGTGGTTCCAATAAGCAGAAGAAGCGCTACAATGGTTTCAATCACCGCGTCTGGACTCAATGATAATCCCCCTCTCAATGTACTTGGAAAAAGCGACGGTGCCGATAAAGGCAATGATTCCCATCAACAGAATAATTTCCAGATAGGCGCTCGTCCGAAACGTAACAGAAAGCACAGCAACCATGGCAATTAGATTAATACCAATGGCATCAAGCGCTATGACCCGGTCCGGCATAGAGGGGCCGATAATAATCCGGTACAGCCCGACGAGAATAGAAACAGATAAAAAGACTAGACTGACAGCCATCGCAATCGCAAACATCAGCGTGTCACCTCCATAATAGCTTGTTCGAACGAATTTTTTGTAGCAATTACTTTATTCTGCGATTCCGGTATGTCCATCGCATGGATGTACAGCACATTTCCCTCAGCAGATACTTCCATGACCACCGAACCCGGCGTCAGCATCAGCAGCATCGCGAGAAAGGTAATTTCCCAGTCCGTGGAAAGTTCTGTTTCCAGTTTAAAAATACCGGGCGTAATGTTCAGGCGCGGCCGCAGAATCTGCCGGATCACAAGGATGCTTGAGGAGACGAGCTCTCTAATGAAAATAAACAGCAGCTTGGTTATGCTCCAGAGCTTCCACAAATAGAATTCCTTTGGAAAAAAACGGCGGAAAGAGAAAATAAGTACCAGCCCGATTACATAACCTGTCATTAATGTTGTTACATAAATACCTTCTTCGTCCTGAAAAGATGCCCACAGAACAGCGATTAAAATATTAAGCAGTATTTGCGCCGGCATGTTCTATCCTCTCCTTTGCCGTCTTGATTAAGCAGGCCCGAGTACCGCTTCGATGTAAACAGCGGGATTCATTAAATCAGAGGCGGCCTCCGCTACATATGGATTCACCCATTCCACTCCAATTCCCAAAAACAGGCTCACGCATATAAGCAGGGTACATGGCAGCAGAAGGCCCTGCGTTGAGGTTTTCTCATCCTCCTTGCTTAACTGATTTTCTCCCCAGAATCCATTCATGAAAATTTTCATTGTCGAATACAGCACGGCCAGGCTGGAAAGCAGCCCGATCGCTCCGAGCACATAAAACTGGGTTTCCAGCGTCCCCTGCAGTACGAGCAGCTTGCCAAAAAATCCGCTCAGCGGCGGCACCCCCACCAGGGCAAAGGAAGCGATAAAAAACATCCAGCCTAAATATGGATGGTTCCGGATCATGCCGCTCATTTCCTTTAATTGATAGGTACCGACAAGACCGACCATCGCTCCTCCGAGCAGAAAGAGGAGGGTTTTTACCACCATATCATGAATCAAGTAATAAATAGCCCCGGTAAGAGCCGCTTCCTGAAACACAGCGATTCCGATCACGATAAAACCAATAGCTATTACGATATTATAAGCCAGCACTTTTTGAATATTGCCATAAGCAACCGCTCCGATGCTTCCCAGAATCATCGTCAGTCCGGCCATCCAGGCGATAACGCTGTGGGTGATCCCGGGTTCGTGATAAAAAATCAGGGTAAACATACGAAAAATCGCGTACACTCCCACCTTCGTCAGCAGGCCGGCAAAAAGCGCGGAAACGGCAGTTGGTGGTGCACTGTAGGACTCCGGCAGCCAATAGAAAAACAACAGCGCTGACTTCACCGCAAAAATAACTAAAAACAGCAGCGCAATGGCCGTAAGCAGATCAGGCTGTCCGGCTTCTGCTACACGAACCGAAAGATGAGCCATATTAAGCGTTCCCGTTACCGCGTACAAGTAGGCAACCGCCACAATAAACAGCATCGAAGACACGATATTAATCAATACATACATAATGCCTGCCCGAAGCTGTTTTTTTAAACCGCCCAAAGATAACAGTACATAAGAAGCGAGAAGCATTACCTCGAAGAATACAAATAGATTAAAAATATCCCCTGTTAAAAAGGAGCCGTTGACGCCGGTAATTAAAAATTGAATAAAAGCATAATAGTAAAACCGTTCTCTTTCCCATTC
>NZ_JALBWT010000064.1:0-9451 GCF_023845525.1 Sinobaca sp. H24 | reverse complement strand
CGATCTTACAGCTATTAAACACGTCCGGCGCCGATGTAACGCGGGGCCCCATAACTACTGTCCATGCTGGAAATCGTTACCCAGTGGAGCCCCCCCGCATGAGAGGGGCCACCTCTTGTATCAAAGAACACCAAGTCCCCTACGCTTGGGTTCGATACACTCGTGCTTGCACGATGCACCGCTGCTACCGTACGAGGAAGATCTTTTTCTACTTGTTGATGGACGTACTGCAAGAAACCGCTGCAGTCAAATCCACTTGGCGACGTGCCGCCCCAAACATACGGAGAGCCCATGTGTTGAAAAGGAGCAATGCCTCATGATCGAAGATTCATTTTTAAAGGTGTTTACCAGTTTAGTTCATGTCTACTTGGCTCCCGCTGTTTTTATTAATCCCTATACAATAGTAGCGAAAGGCCAGGCAGCCACCCTAGAATTAACCACACTTCACCGAAACAAAAACCACATCAAACAGTTAAAAACAGACGTGGAAAATCTACTAGCCGGTCATGCATCGTTAGAAGCTGCTAAGGATGAAATGAAGGAGTGGACAGCAAATGTGGATCCCTTATGGAGCCAGTTTCGACCTCTGGCTGAAGTCAATGTCCATCTCGATATGGAAAACGAACGAATCAATGTGATGATTATTCAAAATAAAGAAGTCGTACAATTTTTTGGCTTCTCCCAACAAGAACGATTGGATCTTTTTTGAATATTTAGAAACGTTCACTGAGTCTTTAGTTAAAAAAACCGATTCCTAAGAAAAGATTTCTATCCCAACGCTGAAGAATAGAAAAAGGCTCTTGGCTTCTTTTTTAATGACTGCTGCTTATTTTCTTGCTTTCACATAATATGTAACCGATTCAATTTCTGACGTCGGTTCGTCATATTCATTCTCCATATAATCGATCATTGTATCAAATACCACTAGTTGGTGCTTTCCTAAATCTAACGGATCCCCTACTTGAAAACCCTCAAATGTTGATACCTCTAATTCTTGTTTCAGCTTAGGGACGGTATCAAAAAAGAAGACAAATGGAAGCTCATCTTTCCCATTTTGAATATACACTAGTTTGACTAAGACGCCTTCCCAATTCTCTTTCATCTTTTTTCACCTCGCAAGATGGAATGTTTTACTATTACCTTCTCCCACTATCTTATCTTTACCCCATCCATTCTTCAAATTTCCAATAGTAACAGCTACAACATTTCTCTGTCCCTTATATAGATTCCCCTCCCTGCATAAGCTAAGTTCGCTAAAGAAAATTCGATAGCTATCCGTATGCCATTGATTGTATTATGTCGTTATGTCAGGTGGAGTATCTTTTTCTTTTTTTATAAAGTACCGTCTTTCTCTGTGAAGGATCCGTACTTTTGTAACGGATTATGATAAAAAACAATACTCCGTTATTGATAGTCAGGATCATTTTGTTCTTCATATCAGGGTAGTGCTCCACCTAAAAACAGTTGTTTTTCTTGATAGATCTAGACAAGAAAAGGACATCCTACTGGTTCGATAGGTTTCGCTTTATTCATCCATAAAATACTGTTGTTCGGTGAAAGACTACGGTCAGGAAGCGCCCTCTCTAGAGTTATAACTACGATGGTTTATCGCTGGTTTACCGTTTGAACCGCCAAAAGCAATCAACAAAAGCCTTTTTACAGTACAAAAGCCAGAATCAACGGCGAGTTTTATGCGCCATTGTTTTCTACGTCACTAAAGGAGGCCTGCTTCATCAAGTACTTGGTTTCGAGGGCCGTTGCGGACAACGGTCGGCTGAAATAAAACCCCTGGATATCCGAACAGTGCTGCTCTTCCAAGTACGCCACTTGCTCGGCAGTCTCCGCCCCTTCCGCAGTGATATCGATATGCAAATGACGCCCCATCGCAATGATCGCATTGGTAATTTGCTTGGTTTTAGGATGGTCCTGCGCCCCCTGCACAAACGAACGGTCAATTTTTAGTCGTTGAATCGGAAAGTCTTTGAGGTAGGACAGGGAACTGTGCCCCATCCCAAAGTCATCGATCGCGAGCGATACCCCCAGCTCCCGCAGGGCGTGCAGAATTCGAATCGAACGATCCAATTGGTCCATCGTCATGCTTTCGGTAACTTCCAGTTCAAGCCATTCTGGCGCCAGCTGATATTTTTCCAGAAGGGAAGCGATAGAAGCCACCAGTTCCTCGGATTGAAACTGTTTGGCTGACACATTCACCGAAACCGATAGGGGGGTTTTGTTTGTGACCCATTCTTTCGCTTGGCGACACGCCATGTCTAGAATGGATGCCCCTAGGGGAAGAATTAATCCGGTTTCTTCGGCCAACGGAATAAAATCCCCAGGGGAACGAATGGTGCCGTCCTCGGTTTTCCAGCGAACCAGTGCTTCCACGCCCACAAGGCGACGGGTGATACAGCTAATTTGTGGCTGATACTCCAGGTAAAATTCGTTTCGGTCGATGCCGCGTTGGAGCTCCTGCTCTTGTTGGAGGACCGTCTCCGACTTGAGGGCCAAGGTAGCGTGGTAGTAGGAATACGTATTTTGATTTCTCTTTTTAGAAGCATACATCGCCATGTCGGCGTGCTTCATGAGCGTCACGGCATCGCCGCCGTCTTCCGGCGCTACCGCAATGCCGATACTTCCTGACGTGGATAGTTCATATTCGCCAACTAGAAAAGGACGTTCTAAGGCTTCGAGAAGGTGCCGGGCCAGCTCGGTGGGCCCATCGTTATCGCAAATCGTGGGAAGGAGAACCGTAAACTCGTCGCCTCCGAGCCGCGCCAGCAGTCCTTCCTTTGGCACACAGGTTTGTAAGCGTTCGGCGGCCGCACAAAGTAGTTGATCTCCGACCGTATGACCAAGCGAATCGTTAATGATTTTAAATCGATTAAGGTCTAAAAAGAACAGCACGGCTTGGCCCGTTGGCGTGGCCAACGTTTGTTCCAACTGCTCGACGAACGCCCGCCGATTCGGGAGGCCCGTCAGGGCATCCGTGTAGGCGATGCGATGCATCGCCTGTTCTGCTTGGACCTGGGTAGAAATGTCGCGGGCGATGCCATGCACCCCTTCCAGCATGCCATGCAGATACATTGGAATCAGCGTGACATTCAACGGAAGCGGCGCTCCGTTGGGGGTTATCACCGTATTGAAATAGACGGCCTGCTGGTTAGCGAGAACGCGTTGAAAATGCTGAACCGCTGGTTCGAGTGAGTCGTCCGTGAAAAGGGCTTTCCCATCCAGGGTGGGCCAATCTGCAGCCGAAATACCGGTCAAAGCCACCCCGGGTGGGTTCATGGTTCGAAACCTTCCTTTCAGATCCAGCGTAAAAATGGCATCGACGCTGTGCGTAACCAGGGACTGATAGCGCTGTTCATTGTCGGTGAGCTGGTCCGACTGAGACACCAGGCGTCGATCAATCAGAGCGCCCCCGACAAAAAAGAGTTGAATGAGAAACGCAAAGATCCCGACGAGAATGGCCATCGTGGTGCTATCGATCGCGTAGGCGGGGATGGGAGCGGCATTTTCTGGCATAGAAAAACGAGCCGCGCTCATGCCGATATAATGCATGCCGCTGATGGCGAATCCCATCAACAGAGCGCTCCCTCCTTTCCACGCATACAGGGCCCGGGAAGAGGGCCGCTTGGCCAGTTCATGAAAGCCCATGAGCGCGGCTAACGAGGCACCGATAGCGACAAGAACGGACAGTACATAGCGCCCCAGTCGATAGGAAATAGCGACCCCTTCCATCGCAGCCATCCCAATATAATGCATCGCGGCAATCGCAACTCCCATACAAAGACCGGCAAGCAGCAGCCGGCGCCAGGGCAGCGTGGCCGATCGGCTGATTGTCCAAAAGGCAATCCAGGCGCCAAGAGCCGCGGCACCAAAAGAAAGAGCCATCAGCCAGGGATCATACCGCATCACCATGTCCATCCGAAACGCTACCATTCCCACCACATGCATGGACCAGATGCCAATCGCCATCACCAACGCGCCGCTGTAGAGCCATAACAGCCGACGTCGGCCGTGTGAATGCCGCATGCGGGCGGTTAAATCCAATGCAGCATAAGCGGCTAATGCCGCAATCAAAACCGATACAACCACCATACCTCCTTGATAGGTGCCTTCCATATTGTTCATGTATTGCCTCCGTTTCTCTTTCTCTTTACCGATGCATCGAAAGACGTTTATCCTTTGTCTAAGGAATGTATACCTGTTATATCGGCAAGAGGCGATTCAACGTAAAGCAGGAATGAAAACAAGAAGCAGATAGATACCTCTATTTTTATAGAAAATAAGTCGCTATGGAAAATCATACCTGTACGGAGAGCAGACGCAGAAGAAAAACAACTTCTATTTTAGACTGGACCTATAATATGAGACAGAAAAAAACACCCCAATCGTTAAATTTCACTCTAACTTTCGGGGTGCACTATCTAATCTGGAGGTGTTCTGGAGGTGTTTTTTTGATGATAACCAATCGGTTTTATCCGGAAAAAGTAAAACGGAAAGTGATCCGCTTAAGAATGGAGGATCACTTCCCTTATTGAGAACTCATGAAGACATTTAGCATTAAAAACAAGTCTCAGATCAAAATATAGGTAAGGTGGTACAAGAAGGGAGACTATCACCGTTTAGCCTAGCCGCCTGGCCACAGTATACTTTCGGTAAAGGTCCTACAGAAGGGACAGAAATCGAATATACTAAACCTATAACCATTGGGGACAACGTGTGGCTCGCAGGAAGATGCATCATTAATCCAGATGTTACGGTGGGAAACAATGCGGTTATTTCTTCTGGAGCTGTTGTCATAAAAGATGTGCCAGCCAACGTTGTCTAGGAGGAAAACCTGCCAAAGTAATCAAATACATATAATCTGCCCATATGTAGCGGATAACACGCTATATGGGCAAAACAGAGGGTAAGAAAAAGAGAAGACTATGTAGATAACTAGCAAAAAATGCCCAATAAGCAAAGTTTTTCTTAGTCCCATCTAGAAAATTGCTTTTTTTGGAGTTTTTTATATAGAGGAAATCATGGTTCTGCATTTACTTACCATAGAAAACATTCGCTTTCGTGCTAAAAAAGAGAAGAAGATCCTTTCACTTTTTTATGGAAACGGCATTAAAGAAACCACCAAAACAAAACCCGGCTTTTCTCTCAAGAGAGGAGCCAGGTCTTGTTTTAGTGGCGTTAATATACTATTCATGGGATCTTCGTCTATCTATACTTTAAGGGATAGGCTTAGAGTATCAGAAGAACAGCGCCTTATCTATAGTTAAATATTCCTGACTTCCATCTTGTAAGACCGGCAGAAGTTATTGTCAGAGAAAAACATCCCCACTTGGGGGGGGTTATTTGGTTACTGTGTCTCATCTATGATGACTTCTTACTCGCTTATACAGTCAATAAGTGAATAAAAGTCTTGTAATGATGACAATTATAGGAGCTAATATTGCAGACAGAGGAAAAAAGTACCATTCAACACCTCCCTTCAAACGTCTTTCGTCTGAAGGATAGACGACACGGAAAAGTATATTATGTTCTATTAGACATCGATCTCTACCTTTCACCCTTTTTTGTACGTGCTAACGTATATTCTTACCCAATCAAAAAAGTAAGCAGCAGATAGATACAGCCAAGGTACGTAAGTATTCGGTTCTATCAATCACTGGTAGGAAAGAGCCTTTGTTTCAAATTATAAGATATAACGCACGTTTTTAATAAGCGTCCTTCTCACCTTGAATATAACAGCTGACGGCTTTTCACGCTTTCATTGATAAGATACTTTTTAGTATTATCAATCAGCTGCTGAATGAGTATCTTGAAAGCACGAGATCCAGCGTAAGGACGATAAAAAGCTACATTATACCTCGATCTTCTTTATGATTCGAGCTGGATTTCCACCAACAACAACGTTATTCGGAACATCTTTTGTGACGACCGCTGCTGATGCAATTACCACATTGTCTCCTACTGTTACTCCAGGATTTATAACGGCACTTCCACCAATCCATACATTATTTCCGAACGTAATTGGCTTTGCAAATTCTGTACCAGAATTTCGTTGCGTTGGATGAAGCGGATGAGTTGCTGTATATATCTGCACACCGGGAGCAAGCATACAATTATCGCCAAATCGCACCTCACAACTATCCAAAATCGTACAATCAAAATTTGCGTAAAAATTCTCGCCTACGATTACATTGTAGCCGTAATCCACCCGAAAAGTGGGCTCTATGTAGATATTTTCTCCGGTGGCTCCTAGGAACTCTTTTAATAAAGCTGTCCGCTTTTGTTGTTCGGTTTCCAATGTTTGATTATAGACTCTCCCCTTACGTCTTGCTTCATTTCGGTTTTCGACTAATTCTAGATCAGCAGGATTGTACATTTCCCCTGCGATCATTTTTTCTTTTTCCGTTTTCATTTTCTATCACTCCTACTTTGTTTTCCACACTTTTCAAAAGACATGGAGATACACTAAGTTAAATCATTTGAAAACTTAAAAGCACAAAGGATATGTTTAAATATATGTACAAAAGGAACAGTATTACAACCCTTGCATCAAAGTATTGTTTCTTTTAATGTGAAGTTTCGTCCTCTTTTATCTCCTAACCTTTATATATTGGTTGGGAGTTTTTTTGGTCTAATTACTTAAACCTCAATAAGGCAGCACTTGGTCGAAATTAATAAAAACAACTAATTAACGTGAAGGAACCAAGTATAGAGCAGAGTTCTTCACGTTATTTCATCAATAAGAAAAAATTCGAGATATCTGCTCTTCAAATATCAATACGTTATTCATTATAAAGACTGCAATAACTGTTTGGCGATGGGATGAGTATAGTCCGGATTTTTTTGTACATATCAACATTTTCCTCTTCTTTGGGATGCCAACCTAAGCTAATCGCAGTTAAGAATAACCATTCATACGATTTAGTATTTAGAGAAGATGTGCTTAATTCCTCATGCAAGTAAAGTGAAAGCGCCAATAGGTCTACTTTATAATTAGCCGCCTTGTTCTTGAAATGATAATATACAGCGATTCGATCCTCCTTATGAAATTGCCTAGCCTCGTTAATTAATGCATGCGTCATTTGCTCTATTTCAGCACGACTTAACACGTTCAAAAATTCTTTCCATCATGCCATTTTATTCCTTATTTTTCCTCTGATTCTGCACAGAATCAGAGGTTTTTTAAGGAATATCTACTAATAATTGTTTCATTAATGGTTGTAGGAACATGGTACTTTGCTGAAATACAGCGTCATTTTCAGTGGCTGAAGAATGCATAATTAAACCCATAACGGTTAACAGAATGCTTCATGATCCCTGGGTCTGCTGGGACGTACTATTAACAAGCTGTTCGTGCGTATAAAGACATAATGCCAGTAAACGATCGCGGGCATTCAGCGCCAGGGCATGAATATTTTCATAAACAGACATTCGACTTGAGGTGGTTGATTTAGCCTGCATTAACAGAGGGTTTGTTTGTTGTTCTATTTGTTGTTCTAATTGATACTGATCATGCATGTAAACATCCTTTCTTCCAATAATGCCTTTTCCCTGCGGGATGTATGATCTATGATGATCTTTTTAGTTCATCAACGTTCTGACTTAGTTCTCCGGCCATCTGATCAATAGCTTGAATAACTTGAGTTAGGTTCTTCATATTAGACGTTTGTTGAGTCGATGCTGCAGCTACTGCCCTTGCTTCATTGGACGTCATATGAGTGACAGCTTGAATGTCTTTAGATGCAGCGACTAATTGATCCGTCTTCCCAAGCAATTCATTGGTTTCCGCTACCGAATCGATCAATTGCGTCTCTACCTGGGCGGCTCCGTTCGTAATTTGCATCAAAACGGCTTCGATCTCTTTAGTCATGTGCTGCCCGTTTGTAATTACCTCCGCTCCTTCTTTCCACGTTTCGGAGGCCTGGCGGGTAAATCCTTGAATGTCCGCTACCATGGCATGAATAGACTTCGCTGCTGCATTGGATAGATCAGATAATTTTCGTACCTCCTGCGCGACCACGGCAAAACCTTTTCCATGTTCCCTGGCACGAGCGGCTTCAATAGAGGCGTTAAGAGACAACAAATTTGTTTCATTAGCAATGATTGTAATCGATTCCACTGATTCACCAATCTGATATGTTTTTCCTTCTAGGGAATGCATTACTGCCGATACATCAGCTAAGGATTGATCCACACGGGTCATATTCGTCTGATTATGGGCTAAGGACTGAATACCTTTTTGAGACTGACGAGACCATTCCGCTGATGTCTCTTGAATCGTGTCATTCTGTTGATTTACTTTTTTAACACGATCTAATATTTGTTCTAACGCCTGGTGCATCGTTATGGTTTGATGTTCTTGGCCTTCGCTTCCCTGCGATACATTCGCTATCGAGGCTCCAATTTGCTAGGAAGCTTTTTCCGTTTCACTTATATTGGTAGATAATTCGACGGATGCTTCTTTTAATTGGTGTGACGTTTTTTTAATATTTTGAATTAATTGTTGAATGATTTGTTCCTGTTTTTCCTGCACCACTTGTTGATTTTTTTCTGCTTTTGACGCCATCACGATTTGGAAAATGAGGGCAACAACCGCGATCATCACGAAAGTAGCGTGGACCCCCACCATTAATAAATTATAAACAGCGCCCCCATAAACGGCTTCTGTAAAAAAGTAAAAACCAGCTACATGATGAACCGCGTACAAACCGGCTACCAACAATAGTAAATGAATCCTTCAATAATATGCCACCACAGCTAGTGACATAAAGATACCAAAATGATATTCAACCATGCCATCTCTCGCAGCAATCGTTCCCATGGAAGCCATCGTAATAGATAATGTGATTCATAGGGCCGTCTTCTGATTTTTTTCTTACGAGCGCTTAGGATACCCAGGATATAGAACAGGACTGAAGAACTGATTAAAAAATCGTGGCCCATAAGGAAACGCCAGTAAGGGTACTCATTTCATGTTGTCGGTTATGAAGCAATGCAGAAAAATGAAACTGCTGATGTAGAAGGAAAACCACTCCCATTATCAGTAAGGCCGCTCCATTGACAGACAACATGGTTCTGTTTTCATTATTCATCTTTACTCTCTCCCTCTTCCTTTCAACCTCTTTATTTATACGTCGGTCGAGAGGGCATTTATCGATGAATATTGGTAATTATTGATAAAAATTATTTCATTATGGCTTTTTTTTGCTATTTCTAGAAAAAATAAAGAAAATTTATATATTCATTATTTTAATGGAATAGGCTGGATATATTTTTTTATAATGCTTATACCGTTCAATGGCTTCTTGAAAGGTGGAAAATTGATTTCTCTGTTTTCTATTAGGATCTTCTCTGTTTAGTTTGTTAGAACTTTCTTCTCCATTAGCATCGATGATGAAAATTCGGTATTTGTACATTATAACAGGTCAACTCCTTTTTGATT
>NZ_JALBWT010000063.1:0-11529 GCF_023845525.1 Sinobaca sp. H24 | reverse complement strand
GAGGATATATAAAAGGAATTCAACAGCAGCAGAATGGCACAATCAGCAAGATAAAAGCAAGCGTGCAGGGAGAGGAAATGTATAAAGTAGAGCTCTTTTTTCTCGAAAGCGGGAGAATGGGAGGATGGCTCCTGCACGTGTCCCGCCCACAGCGACGGCATGCACGTATGCAAGCATATGGCCGCTGTGATGATAGAGCTTGCCAGCTGCAGAAGCCGGAAGTTTCTTCATTCTTTTCCGAGCCCGTCCAAAAAAAACAAGTGAGTGAAAAGAAGCCACTTCATCGCTGCGGCATTTTTTTATGGATCATTTTTCGGGAGGCTGACGACCGTAGAGTCATCGGAGAGCGATGCGCGCCGAGTTTTGTGCTGCAGTTTTTCTCCGACTACAGCTTTGTGCAGGAAAAATATTTCACGGTGCAGCTGCGGATCGGCGTAGATAAACTGTATGTCGTTAAAAACATGGAGGACCTATTTGCATCCATCCGTCAGCGCTCTCGCTTCCTATTACAAAGAACTTCACTTTCGATCCGACCTATCACTATTTTAAAGAAGAAGATCTGCAGGCATTAAAGATGCTTGAATATATTGTACGCAATCAAAAAATGGCAGAAAGACGGACGCACGTCATCCTTCGGCTATTCCGAAACGTCTGCCCGGGCTATCCAGGTGCCGCCTGTAGCCGCAGAGCAGATGCTCGAACGACTTACTCCCTGCCGTCAGGTGTTTGTTCAATCGGCAACACGCATCAGCTTGTGCCGTTTATGGTAAAGAAGAATTTCCCGGCACGTTTGATATGCAGCAGGCCGATGAAGACTATCTTATTTCCTATTCCGGCGGTTTCCTATCCGCCAAAGCGGATCAGCCTGACCTCCTATTATATATGGAATGACCGCCTGTATAAAATTGACCCGGAAGCGGACCGCGATATCGTTCTGCTTTTTCATATGCTGATGGACACGCCGCAGGGAAGGCTTCCGCTTTCTTCAGAAGAGGTCGGACAAGTATATAAGCAGATTGTGGCACCACTGGAGCAGAATGAAAAGCTGGAGATGACGGAATCCATCCGTGCTTCTATCGAAGAACAGCCGCTTTCAGGCCAAAATCTACCTCGATAAAAAGGAAAACGGGACTGACGGCCGATCCGCTTTTCTCCTACGGCCCTTACTCTATTCATGCCGTAACAGAACAGCAGACTCCGGAAGACAAAGCGATTCTTGTACGCGACACCAAGCAGGAAAAGACATCCTTCAGTTTATTGAAGAAGCCGGCTTCCACTGGAACGGCGAACGGCTGATTCTTTCCAGGAAGAAGATATTGCTTTGTTTTTTCTAGATATTCTGCCGGAGCTGAAAAAGCAGGCCGACGTTTTTATGAGCCGCGCAGCGGAAAGTACGTTTATTCCACCGGAGACGCTTCAGGTTGAGGCCGCTCTTGACCCTTCTATGGGATGGCTCGATATTTCCTTTGAAACCTCGGATTTAAACGAGGAAGATGTATTCCACCTGATGAAGGCGCTGAAGGAAAAAAAGCGCTACTACAAATCGAGGGCGGCTATGTTTCCTTAACGAGCAGCTGGATGAAAAACCTGCAGGATCTGCTTCAGGATACGCCTGTAACGGAAGAAAACACGGAAAATAAAAAGATGCGTATGCCCTCCTACAAAACGCTTCTGCTCGATGATAAACGCGGGAAGTGCCGGGTGGCGCCTCTGCACCATGGAGGATCTTATCGACACATCCGTGATCCGCAGACGTTTGAAGTGGAACTGCCGGAGGGGCTGAATGCCGATCTAGCGCTACCAGAAGCTGGGCTTTCAATGGATGAAGGCGTTGACGGCCTATGGATTCGGCGGTATTTTAGCGGATGATATGGGGCTTGGAAAAACGCTTCAGACCCTGACGTATATTCTCTCTGAACGTCAGAAAAATCCTGAAGCACCGCCTTTTTTAATCGTTGCCCCTTCTTCATTAATATATAATTGGGAAAAAGAAGCCCAGCGGTTCACCCCTGATCTTAAGATCGCAGTGATCCACGGCACGAAGCCGCAGCGCAAAAAACAATGGAGCACCTATGAAGAGGCCGACGTCTGGATTACGTCATATCCGCTTCTGCGCCGTGATGAAGCTGTACCGGGGCCGTGTATTCTATGGACTGATTCTCGATGAAGCTCAAAATATTAAAAACCATCTGTCGAAATCGTTCCGCGCTGTAAGGCGGATGGACGCCGGCCGTATTTTTGCCTTAAGCGGCACGCCCATTGAAAACAAGCTGGAAGAGCTCTGGTCGATGTTTGCTGTTATTATGCCGGGTTTGTTTCCGGACGTCTCCAAGTTTAAACAGCTGTCTCCCGACCAGATCAAACAGCGGATTGCTCCTTTTATTATGAGACGGACGAAAAAAGAAGTATTAAAAGAGCTTCCGGATAAAATTGAAAGCTCTCTCTACTGCGAATTGAATAAGCAGCAGCGCGAGACCTATATGGCTTATTTGGAGCGTATTAAAGCAGAAACGAGCCAGCAGCTTAAAGAAGGATTGTCCTCCAACCGGATGAATATTCTTGCCAATCTGACCCGGCTGCGTCAGCTCTGCTGCCATCCGGGGATGTTTCTGGAAAACTACACGGGAAGCTCCGGAAAATTGGATGAGCTGATGTCGTTTATGAAAGAAAGCAAGGAAAACGGGCGCCGGGTATTGGTCTTTTCCCAGTTTACGAGCATGCTTTCTATTATTTCCAAAGCATTCGATGAAGCAGGACTCTCCTATTTTTATCTGGATGGCAAAACACCTTCCGACCAGCGGATGGCCCTGACCGAACAATTCAATGAAGGCTCTGCTGATTCCTTTTTAATTTCGCTGAAGGCAGGAGGCACAGGGCTGAATCTGACAGGAGCCGACACAGTTGTGCTGTTTGACCTCTGGTGGAACCCGGCTGTAGAGAGCCAGGCCGCCGACCGCGCCCACCGCATCGGCCAAAAGCGGGTCGTACAGGTCGTCAAGCTGATTTCACAAGGCACGATTGAAGAGAAAATCCTTTCGCTTCAGGACAAAAAGAAAGCTCTATTCGACCAGGTCATACAGACCGGCGAAAGCAGCCTGTCTTCTTTATCAGAAGACGATATCCGCGAGCTTCTTGATTTATAAAGAAAAGCCGGCCCCCTGAATCTCAGGATGCCGGCTTTCTTCTATTTCTGGGCAGTAAACAACAGACGCCCTTCCTGCTTTTTGTCCACAACGATCCGCCAGCTTAAAAATGTCCGGCGCAGTTCTTCATGCCATTCTTCCGGTGAATCGGTTTCCATAACAAAACTGATCGATCGTTTCGATCTTACGGCTTTTTCAATCTGCTGGAATGTTTCCAGCAGCACCCCTTTTTTATACGATGCAGTATCAATAAGCAGAAACACCCAATCCAGAGAAGACGGCGTCCACTCCACCATGTCCAGACTTGTTATACAATGAAGCTGATGGGACTTCAGCTTTTCCGCTGCTTTTCCTCCGTCCGCTTCTACAAGTGTAAAGACGCCCCTCGACTGGCGGACAGCTTCTGCTGCCGCGGCTGTCTGTTCTTCAGACAGCGCTCCAATCTGCATGACGTCTGCTTTGGGGATTTTTTTAATTACGGGAAGGTAGCGTGAGATATAGTGGATCGGATCCGTCACGATAACCTGCCTCCTTTTTGCTGACTTTGTTTTAGTATACCAAAAGGCCTCCCTGTTTTGTCCGGGAGGCCTTTCTTTTTATGCCTGATCAAATACAAGTCTCGTCAGCGGATGTGAGGAGTCCAGACCGCTGTAATAGCAGAATGCTTCTTCTCTTCCATTCTCTTTAATTCGTGCCTGCAGTGCCTGTGCTTCTTCATCTTCCGGATGCTCGAAAGTAAGAAGCGCGCGCAGCGTTTCGGCAATGTAAACAGGCTCTACACCGTAATCAAGCAGCCCTAAAGCAGGATGCACGAGGCGCTCCTGGCTGCCAAGCTTGCGGACTGGTCCGCGTCCGACACGCTTCACGGAATCCGATAAATATGGATTCTGGAACCGTGTATTGATTTTTTCACGGTATGCCTTTAGATCTTCTTTATCGAACCCGTGTTTACGGCTTAGCAGTTCGGACGTTTCATTAAGAAGGCCGAAGTATGCTTTTCTTACTGCTTCATTGTCATACGATTCCTTGATCGTTTCGCAGCCTCCTGCAGCGCCGTTATAGGCGAGCGCAGCATGGCCTGCGTTAACTGTAAACAATTTTCTTTCAATGTAGGGCGGAAGGGACTCGACATACGTCACACCAGGTATTTTCTCTGTTCCCGGTTTGAGGGAAGGTTCCTCTACTACCCATTCAAAAAAGGGCTCTACTACAACATGCAGTCCATCTTCCGATGATTGTTCGGGAACAATACGGTCTACTGCTGCATTTGCAAAACCGGTAAACTTCTCTATTGCGGCCTGCTCTGCGCTGGAAAGATGTTCATAAATCGCAGCCTGCAGATGGCTTGTTCCTTCTGCCATATTTTCGCAGGCAATAATATTTACGTTGGAAGGTGTGCCTTTAGCGGCACGGCGTTTAAGGCCTTCAGCCAGATCAGGTGCAATCCGCTTTAGAATCGGCGGTCCAACAGCTGTGGTAATCAGGTCTGCCCGCTCAATCAGCTGAAGCAGTTCTTCCTTTTCTTTCATGCTGTTTACGGCGTGAACACCGCTTATCCGGCTCGTTTGATGCGTTTCATCCGCCAGTTCCACCGTGTATTCGCCGCGTTCCTGAAGCTTTGTGATTAATTCTTCGTTTACGTCTGCGAAATATAATTCAAAGCCGGCTTCAGACAAAAGCTGGCCGATAAAGCCCCTGCCAATATTTCCTGCACCAATCTGACAGCATTTATTTCACCTCTTCAAATTGAGCAAGCAGCTCTTGTTTCGTTGTAGCCTGCAGCATCTTCTCCACATTATCGGCATCCGAACAGACAAGCGCAATTTTTGAGAGGATTTCTAAATGCTCGTCTCCCTTGCCGGCGATACCAATCAATAGCTTTACCTTGTTTCCATCACCGTAATCGACCCCGTCCGGCGCCTGTACAATGGACAAACCGGAGGATTTAATTTGGCTTTTGGAATCTTCCGTACCGTGTGGTATCGCTATATAGTTCCCCATGTACGTAGAGGTTAATTCTTCTCTTTCCATCATGGAAGCAATATAATCGGTTTCGACGTACCCCTGATCTACGAGAATGTTTCCTACCGCGCGGATTGCTTCCTCTTTTGAACTCAATGCTGCTCCTATTACAACGTTCTCTTCTTTTAGTATTTGGCTGCTCATTATAATCGTCTCCTGTCTTATTGTAGTTTTTCTTTAAGCCATTCATGAAACGCGGCACCCATATGGCGGGTCAGCCGCTTTTTATCGGGCAGATCGGAAGCGTATTAGTGATTCCCGGCTTCCGATAAGCTGTTCGCTGACGGCACTGAGTACTTCGTATATTTCGGTTTCTCCGTATTCAGGTGCCAGCAGAAGCAGAATTCGGTATGTCGATTCTACAGACCCGTCCATTGCCTGTATATCTTTAGGCTCCGGCAGATCCCATATCGTAAAAGAAGGTCTCGTTACATGGACGCTTCTGGCATGAAACAGGGCAAGCCCTGAATTTGGAATCGCAACTCCTCCCATCGCATAGCGCTCCAGCAGCTTATCGCGCACCGCTTCTGCGTTCTGGATCACTCCGTCTTCAACGGCGCGTCGGCATACAGCCTCCAACTGACGGGAAAGCTCCCCGCGTTCTGTGATCTCTTCTACTTCCAGTCCGCCTAAAAGCATAAGAATCGTGTTCGTATACGACTGCATCTGCACTAATTTCTCAATGGGCTCTTCTGCTGCAGACGTCCCTGATGAAATCGGCCGGCGTTTTTTCAACAGGCTGTCCTTATGCTGTTCCCGAATAAAGGCCTGAACACTCCTAATATCTTTATCTGTTAAAAACGGATTGACCACAATATGCGGCAGCTCGCTGTCCGGCAGGCTTAATGTAGAAATAATTACATCATAGCCCTCCCTTTTCGACTCGTTCTCCAAATCCATCAGGGAGATATTTTTCAGCTTCTGCAGTTCGGGAATTTCTTTTTGCAGCCGGGTAACGAGCATCTTGGAAGAGCCTATACCACTCGAACAGACGACAAGCGCATGCAGGGGCTCCATCGTGTTTGCCCGTTCAATGGCCGATCCGAAATGCAGAACAAGAAAACCGATTTCTGCATCCGGAAGCTCAAAACGGGAAAAGGTGTCGGAAGCCGCTTCTTTAATTAAAGAAAACAATTCCGGGTAATCACTTTTAATATCTTTTAGCAGCGGATTATGGATTTTCATGCGTTCCTTAATCCGGTAAAGCGTGGGTTCTAAGTGAGCTACAAGCCCCTGGAAAAGCGATTCATCGCCGGTCAGGTTTTTGCCTACCCGCTCTTCCACAAACTGAATCAGGGATTTCGCCTGAACCGCTGATGGAAGACTGTCCAGATCCATTGTATATTCCTGATCATTTCGAAGCTTGGCCCCGCGGAGATGCATGGTAATATATCCAATTTCTGCTTTAGGAATCGTCCGCTGAAAAACCTGTTTCCAGCCGGGAAATAAGCTGTTCGGCCACAGCAAATTCCTTCGTTTCCTGCAGTGATTGGAAGTAGGATTCGTTTATTTCAATATTTTCGCCTTTAATGATCCGCTCCATGGCAAGCGTTAAATGCACGGCCAGGCCGATATATGCACTGTCGGCAAAGGAGTAGGGCAGTTCACTTTTAAAATCATGCAGTACGCCTTCAACGAGCGCCCAGCGCTCTTTTTCCACCATACCCAGCAGCCGGTTTGATATGTCGCTTCCTGCCGGAGAGGGCTTCTGCTTCATCGTTTCCCTCATTAAATGAAAGAATTCATTTTCTCCAAAGTTTCCACCATCAGGCTGCTCATGGCACGCCTTCTTGATTTCTCGGTCCCGACCACTTCCACGCCGTATCCTCTTCTGCGAATCAGCTGTAAATCGAAAAAAGACAGCCACTCCTCTGCTTTATCGAGATCGTGGCTGACTGTAGCTGCCGTCACGTTGAGCTCAACCGCCAGAGATGTAAGCTTGACCGGCTCATTTGCTTCCAGAAGTGCACTCAGCAGCAGGGTTTTTCTTTCTTCCGGCGTATAGTCGGAGAACGCAGAATGGCGAAGGAGAGCCAGCAGTTCGTTCTGCTGCTCTCCTCGCCAATGACTTCAATCCCTCTGCCTGTCTGCCTTCGCAGAGTTAAATGATACGGCTCTATTCTTTTTTCAAGGCCTTCGAGATCGCGGTGAATGGTACGGGCGCTGACGTTGAGCTCCCGTGCCGCTTCCGAAATCGGCACCATACCTTTTTGAGAAAGCAGATACTGCATGAGTTCACGTTCACGGGCTGTAATATAGTCCATACCGTTCACCCTTTTCGTGAAGCTTAGCTGATTTTATTTTCCTTCAGCCCCTCAACAAGCTCATCGTATTCGGGCTGCCAGAAAATTATCTACGGAAATGTGTGCTGCATCCGGACGTTTAGCTTTCGCACGCTCGGTTAAATCTTTGTGGGTAATAATGATATCTGCATCTTCCGGAATCTGGTTAATTGCTGAGTTGGTCACATGATATCCAGTCCGGCTTTTTTTCACTTTGTCTTTCATACAGATGCACCCATTGCGCTTGATCCCATTCCGGCATCGCAGGCAAAGATAATCTTCTGTACGTTCTGCGGATCAAATTCAGAAAGCGGCTTTTTCCTGCGCCTGCTCTCCTCCATCTTCTCTTCCCTTTAAATCTTCAACTAACTCATCATATTTCGGGCTGCCGAGGAAATTGTCTACGGAAATATGCTCTGCATCCGGACGTTTTGCCTTCGCACGCTCGGTTAAATCTTTATGCGTAATAATAATATCTGCACTGTCCGGAATCTGGTTAATCGCTGAGTTGTTACATGAATATCCAGTCCGGCTTTTTTCACTTTATCCTTCATGACAGATGCACCCATTGCGCTTGATCCCATTCCGGCATCACATGCGAAGATAATGCTGTTCACCTGTGCTTTTTTAGCAGAAGATGCAACCGGCTGGCTGCCGCCAAGCTGGGAAGCGGCCTGACTCTTCTTGCCTTTCATGCTTTCCATTTTCGCTGCGGCACCGCTTAGATCTTCTTCTTCCTGCTTGGAGAAGCGGAGAATCGATCCTGCGATCACAAAAGATACAGCCGTTGCTGCAAGAATACCGGCTGCCAGACCAAGATAGTTGCTTGGATTGGCAAGGGCAAAGTAGGCAATAACACTTCCTGGAGAAGGTGGAGCTCCAAGACCTGCGCCAAACAGCTGGAAGGTGAAGATACCGGCCATGCCGCCGCCGATCGCTGCAAGAATAAGAATCGGCTTCATTAATACATACGGGAAGTAAATCTCGTGAATCCCGCCGAAGAAGTGAATAATCGAAGCACCGGCCGCTGAACCGCGTGCCATGCCTTTACCAAAGACCATATAGGCTAAAAGAATTCCCATACCCGGTCCCGGGTTGGTTTCCAGAAGGAACAGTACGGACTGTCCTGCCTGAGCCGTCTGCTCTAAAGCAAGCGGACTTAGTATACCGTGGTTAATTGCATTATTTAAAAACAATACTTTCGCCGGCTCAATGAAGATACTGACGAGTGGAAGCAGGCCAAGTCCGATAATCCAGTCTACTCCGTTTCCAAGAACACCTGTAAGGCCTGTTACAAGCGGACCCACCGCGTATAGTCCAAATATGGCAAGAATAGCACCGATAATACCGGAGGAAAAGTTGTTCACAAGCATTTCAAAGCCCTGCTTGATTTTTCCATCCACTGCCTGGTCAAATTTTTTGATGGCATAGCCGCCTAACGGCCCCATCATCATGGCACCGAGGAACATTGGAATCTCTGCTCCTGCGATAACCCCATTGTAGCAATGGCGCCGACGACCCCGCCGCGCATATCGCCGTGAACCATCCGTCCGCCGGTAAAACCAATCAAAAGCGGAAGCAGGTAGGTCAGCATCGGGCCGACTACGTTATCTGCGATGTTTGCAACCGGAATCGGGCCGTCTGCAATAAAAAGAGCTGTAATAAGACCCCAGGCAATAAATGCCCCGATATTCGGCATAATCATGCCGCTTAAATAACTGCCGAACCGCTGCACCTTCGCACGCATGCTGCCTTTGCTCTGTACTTCTCCTTGAGCTGTACTCATAGTAAACGCCTCCTTGTTTATTAAAAGATATGCTGTCACGATTTAAATACTTTCTGCATGAACAGCACTATTTCTGATGATAAGTAATTATCATTGCTGTATCTTTATAATAAAGCGTTACCACTGCGTCTACAACAAAAGGAAAACACTAATTCGACAGGAGCATTGTTGACAACATTTAATAAGCCTGTCTCAAAAAGAGACAGGCTTATACTTCAGCTTATTCTGATTTAGCGGGTGGAGCCATAAACTCCGGACCGATGGGTTCTTTAATATGCTTGCCGACGATTTCATTTACTGCCTGATGATCGGTTTCATCAAGCTTCCAGTCCATCGCTTCTTCTATCGCGTCCAGCTGATCCGGCCTTCTGGCACCCCACAGGGCAATATCAGATCCGGGCTGATCAAGTACCCAGCGGATTGCGAGGTGAATTACATGCTTATTGTATTTATTCTGCACGTACTGATCAAGTTCGTTTACTGCGGCAATATAATTCGGCAGGGTGTCCTCCTGGAATTTTGGATCATTGTTACGCAGGTCATCTCCTTTGAACGTGCGGTCTGCCGACATTTTTCCGCTCAGCAGGCCGCGGCACAGGCTGCCGTATGAAAGGTTTGTGGATGTCGTGTTTCCGGGTGTAGGGAAGAATATCTTCTTCAATGCCTCTTTCAAAAATATTATACGGCGGCTGAAGCACGTGTACGGGCGCCGTTTTCTGAAACTCGTCAATCTGCTCTGTTGTAAAGTTACTGAGTCCGATTGCTCTTATCTTGCCTTCGTCAAACAGCCTTTTCATTACAGCAGCTGTCTCTTCCATATTTATCTCAGGATCGGGCCAGTGTACATGGTAAATATCAATGTAGTCGCTGCGGAGGCGACGCAGGGAATCTTCTACTTCTTTTTGAATACGGGCTTCTGTTCCGTCTCTGTACATACCGCCCTCGTCCGTCCAGTTCAGCCCTGCTTTGGTAGAAAGCACAATATTATTTCTGCCGCCATACTGTTCGACCGCTTTTCCGACCAGTTCTTCCGATTCGCCTAATCCATAGGCAGGTGCTGTATCAATAAGGGAAATTCCTTTATCTAAAGCAGCGTGAATCGTTTTAATGGAATCTTCTTCATTCGTGCCTCCCCACATTTTGCCGCCAATAGCCCACGTGCCGAGACCAATGCGGGAAGCTTCTATGCCAGTATTCGCAATTTTAGTCGTTTCCATTTTTATAGAACCTCCTGAATAAATGAATTATCCTACACTCATTACCGTTTTTTCTTTCTTTTAAACAATTATGTCAGGGAAAAAAGCGCACCCGCGGGCACGCTTTTAATTAGTCAGGAACGATGGCCTCCGCCATCGTTTTAATATCTTCAATTGAATGAATGTCCTCTTCCAAAAGCGGCAGGAACGTCTTCTGCTGGTTCGGAAAGGCTTCTTTAATCTGCTCGATGTAGGCAGCTTCCTGCGCTCTTCTTTTTGTATAAAAGAACTGTTTCCCGCAGATTCCGGCATGCATTTATTAATCAGCACCGCCGGCACCGGCATATTCACCTGCTCCAATAGCTGCAGAGCGCGCTTTGTTTCCGCAATAGGAAGCTTTTCCGGCACAAGCACATACACACAGGCTGTCCGCTTTGGATCCATTAAAATGCGGCGGACCCGGGAAAAGCGGTCTTTTCGCTCCATTAATATCTGATAGATCGGATCTTCGACCGGCTCGCCGTCATTCATCCATTCTGAATAGTTATCATTCACTTTGCTTCTGCGCTTGAGCATTCCTTCCATCCAGGCTTCCATCATTTCCGGCAGCGAAAGGAGCCGGACCGTATGCCCGGTCGGAGCGGTATCAAATACGATCGTATCCAACGTTTCCTTTTCTTCCAGAATAATATGGATCAGCCTGTCGAACAAGGCGGACTCATCCGACCCCGGCGAAACGGCCGCCATGTCGATCTGTCTGTTTACTTCATCGGCCATCGAGGAGCGCACCACGCCTTTAAGGTTCTGCTTGACCCTTTCAATATAACGCCGCGCTTCTTTCTCCGGATCAATTTCCATTCCCCATAGATTATCTGTCAGCGCGGTTTTTTCATCCCCTATCGCCTGGTCAAACAGGTCGCTCAGGTTATGGGCTGGATCCGTGGAAACGAGCAGCGTACGGTACCCTGCCTTTGCAGAAGCAAAAGCGAAAGCAGAGGCAGAGGTGGATTTCCCTACGCCTCCCTTTCCTCCAAAAAACAAAATTTCTTTTTTAAATAAGGTTTTCATACGATCTCCTTCTTATCGTTACATACATCAAT
>NZ_JALBWT010000062.1:0-11981 GCF_023845525.1 Sinobaca sp. H24 | reverse complement strand
GGAATACTTTTATAGAGGCGCTGTGCAGAACAAGCGAAGACCTTTCCAAGAAATTGCAAGAGACGGAGAGGGTGCCACGAAATTAATTGAAGTGAATGTAAGTGGCGCAAAGAACGAAGAAGAAGCAGGTAAAGCCGCTAAACAAATTGCGGGATCAGATCTGGTGAAAACGGCCGTTTACGGCACAGACGCAAACTGGGGAAGAATTATCGTAGCTTTAGGCTACAGCGAAATCGATTTAAATCCGGACACAATAGATATTTCATTAGGTGCGATCCAAACGCTTAAAAATAGTACACCCGTTGTGTTTTCGGAAGAAGATGCCAAGCGTTATCTTGAACAGGATACCGTACAGATATTTGTAGATCTTCATGTAGGTTCTGCTGAAGGGAAAGCCTGGGGATGCGACCTCACTTATGAATACGTGAGAATTAACGCAGGATACCGGACATAAAGGAGTAAAAACATGAGAGAAGTAGTTATCGTTAAATGCGGAGGGTCAACAGCAGAACAGCTGACACCGGCTTTTTTCGAATCCTTAAAAGCGATGAAAGACAGCGGTCTTTATCCCATAGTTGTGCACGGCGGCGGTCCTGCTATTAATACGATGCTGGAAAAGCTGGATATCCAATCAGAATTTGTAGACGGGCTCCGCAGAACTACGAAACCGGTTCTGGACACGGCAGAAATGATATTGTCAGGAAAAATGAATAAATATATAGTCTCGGAAATCCAGAAACAAGGTCAGAAGGCAGTGGGTCTTTCAGGAGTAGATGGAGAGCTGTTGCAGGCGGAGTGTATAAACGAAGAAAAGCTTGGTCTTGTAGGAGAAATATACAAAGTGGAAACATCACTTTTAAATGTATTGATGGAGTGGGGAGCTATTCCTGTTATTGCTCCGATTGCCACAGACGGCAGCGGAGGACGTTTGAACGTAAATGCGGACAGTGCCGCTTCCTCCATCGCAACAGCCATGAACGCAACACGGCTTTTGTTTATCACAGACGTAAATGGAATTTATGCCAACAACGAAATGATCAGCCAAATTAACGAAGAAAAGATAGAAGAATTAATACAGAGCGCGTTATATACGGAGGAATGGTTCCGAAAGTGAAAGCGGCGCTGGCAGGTTTAAAAGGAAATATAAAAGAAGTGGTTATTGCCGGTGCCCACGGGGAGCGCACCACATCTGAAGGATTTATAGACGGCACAACTATTGTAAAAAACAGCTGGATAAATAGCTGAGGAGGCTTATGATGAACTCGCAGCAGATGAAGCATACAAATGAAGACAGCACTCTTTTCCCGACGTACAAAAAATGGGAGCTTACCTTTGAATCAGCAGAAGGATCATATATTACAGCGGCTGACGGGAAGACGTATTTAGACTGTATGGCAGGAATTGGCGTAGTGAATTTAGGCCATAAGCATCCTGCTGTTTTAAAAAGCGTGGAACAGCAGCTGCACAAGGGATGGCACGCTTCCAATTTCTTTAAGTATGACGGTCAGGAAAAACAGCCCAGCTTCTGACAGAACATTCATCCGGGGATATTGTGTTTTTTGCAAACAGCGGGACAGAAGCCAACGAAGCAGCGATTAAGCTGTCCAGAAAATATACAGGACGTACGAAAATCATCAGCTTTGTCCAGTCTTTTCACGGCCGCACGTTAGGAAGTATGGCAGCTACCGGACAGGAGAGCATTCATCAAGGCTTTGGTCCGATGCTCCAGGGGTTTGAATATCTGCCATTTAACGATGTGAATGAACTGGAGAGTGCCATCGATGAAATACTGCGGCGGTTATGGTAGAGCCTGTGCAGGGGAAGGCGGCGTCGTTCCTGCTTCCCAGGAATTTCTGAAAGCTGTAGAGTCGCTTTGTAAAAAGAACGGAGCCTTGTTTGTAGTAGACGAAGTTCAAACAGGAATCGGAAGAACAGGGGCTTTCTTCGCTTACGAACATGCAGAAGTTTCCCCCGATATTATAGTAGCGGCTAAAGGGCTGGGAAATGGTTTTCCGGTAGGGGCAATTATTGGTAAAAAACATTTGGCATCGGCTTTTGGACCGGGATCCCACGGTACAACATTCGGAGGAAATCCGTTAGCGATGGCCGCTGCCCAGGCTACACTTGAAACAGTTATTTCAGAAGATATAGCTGGTCAGGCAGCCGAAAAAGGAGCTTTTCTGATAGAAGAACTGAATAAAAAAATCGGACATTCCAGCAAAGTAAAAGAAATACGGGGAAAAGGACTGATGATTGGAATTGAACTACACGAACCAGCAGCCGATTATATTATGAGCATTCAAAAGCAGGGTGTTCTTATGATTGGGGCAGGTCCCAACGTCATCAGGCTGCTTCCGCCGCTTACGATAACAAAAGAAGAATTACAGCATGCGGTAAATACAATCGCATCCGTTTTAAATACTAATTAAAAGAAAAAAGGAGGATGGAGAGCATGCAGGGACATATTACATTGGAAAACGGCGAAATATTTGAAGGTGAGCTGCCGGAAGGCTTCAATGGCAGAACGTATGGAGAAATTGTCTTTTTACAGGAATGACCGGATATCAGGAGGTGCTGACCGATCCTTCCTTCTATGGACAGATTGTTGTATTTACGTATCCGCTGATTGGAAATTACGGCATAAATAAATCAGATAATGAAAGCATCCATCCTCAGCCGGCCGGTATTGTCGTGAGCACAGCTGCCGGAGAAGCAACTCATTATGAATCGAAAATGACATTTGCAGAGGCTGCAGAAGAAGCAGGTATTCCTGTTATAAGCGGAGTAGATACGAGGGCGCTTGTTCAGAGTATCCGTGAAAAAGGAGATATGGGTGCCGTACTGGCTGAGAACCCTGTGAAAGTCCAGGAAATGATGTATGAACCGCTTGGTGAAAAAATGGTAATGGATGAGGTGTCGGTCAATCATCCGGAGACGTTTGGAGAAGGAAATCACCATGTAGTATTAGTTGATTTCGGATATAAGCGTTCCATGGTGAAGCGGCTGAATGAAAGAGGATGCCGGGTAACCGTCGTTCCTTTTGATACATCAGCCGAAGACATTAAAAAGCTTGCTCCGGACGGCCTGTTGTTTTTCCAACGGCCCCGGGAATCCTAAACAGATGGCAGAATACCTTCCTCACTATAAAGTGCTGGCGGAAACGTACCCGACGCTTGGCATCTGCCTTGGGCACCAGCTGATTGCCCTTGCTTTTGGTGCAGATACGGAAAAGCTCCGCTTTGGACATCGGGGAGCGAATCAGCCTGTGCAGGATATGGACTCAATGAAAGTGTTTATGACCTCCCAGAACCACAGCTACGTGGTAAAGGAAGATACGATTGATACAAATGAATTTCTTGTAAAATATAAAAACATTAATGATGGGTCTATTGAAGGACTATCCCACAAATCGCAGACAATCATTACCGCACAGTTTCACCCGGAAGCACATCCGGGGCCAGCAGACAGTGAAGAGATTTTTGATGAATTTGTGAAAGTTCTTCAGACTAAAGGGAGCGAAAAATCCTATGCCTAAGCAGAAAAACATCAAGAAGGTTGTAGTAATCGGGTCCGGCCCGATTATTATCGGCCAGGCAGCAGAATTTGATTATTCAGGCACACAGGCGTGTCTTGCTTTGAAAGAAGAAGGAATTGAAGTTATTTTAATTAACAACAATCCGGCTACCGTTATGACAGACGACTTCTGCGCGGATAAAGTATATTTTGAACCATTAACCGTGGAATCTGTAGAGCGGATCATCCAAAAGGAAAAGCCAGATGGCTTTCTTGCAACTCTCGGCGGTCAGACGGGGCTCAACCTGGCACTCGCTCTTAACGATCAGTCTATTTTGGAAAAATATGATGTAAAAATGCTCGGGACCTCGATTGCTTCAATTAAACAGGGGGAGGACAGAGAGGAATTCCGCTCCCTGATGCATAAACTCAACGAGCCCGTGCCGGAGAGCACCATCGTTTCCTCGGTGCAGGAAGCTCTGGACTTTGCTGAAGAGATCGGCTATCCAATTATTGTACGTCCAGCCTATACGCTTGGCGGAGGCGGAGGCGGTATTGCCTCTAATAAAGAAGAGCTTGCTTATATTTCATCCGGCGGCCTGGAAGCCAGCCCCATTCACCAGTGTCTCGTGGAAAAAAGCATTGCCGGTTTTAAAGAAGTCGAATATGAAGTAATGCGTGACGCCAATGATACGTGTATTACGGTATGCAACATGGAAAATATTGATCCGGTCGGAGTTCATACAGGAGACTCTATCGTAGTGGCTCCATCCCAGACGCTGACTGATGTAGAGTACCAAATGCTTAGAGCTTCTTCGCTGAAAGTAATACGGGCCCTTGGAATTGTCGGAGGCTGCAATATTCAGTTTGCTCTCGATCCGGAAAGCAGGCAGTACTATTTAATAGAAGTGAATCCAAGAGTAAGCCGATCGTCGGCGCTGGCCTCCAAGGCAACGGGATATCCAATTGCTAGAATGGCTGCTAAAATCAGTGTCGGCTATCACCTGCACGAATTAATCAATCCAGTTACAGGACATACGTATGCCAGTTTTGAACCGGCTCTGGATTACGTAGTAGTGAAGTTTCCACGCTGGCCGTTTGACAAGTTCTCTTATGCCGACCGCAGCCTGGGAACCCAGATGAAAGCAACGGGAGAAGTAATGGCAATTGAACGAAATCTCGAAGCTGCCCTGCAGAAAGCGGTTCGTTCCCTTGAAATTAAACTGGATGGCCTTTCCATGCCGGGTCTGCAGCTGCTAAACACAGAATCCTTATATACAAAACTGGGAGAACAGACAGATGAGCGTTTCTTTATTATCATGGAACTGCTCCGGCACGGGGAAACAATAGAGGCAATTCACGAAAAGACGAACATCGACCTATTTTTCCTGCGTTCGTTTAAACAGCTGATTGATCTGGAAACAGAGATTAAACAGAGCGAGTGGCAGAACATTGATAAAAAGCAGCTGTTGTCCTATAAGAAAAAAGGCTTTACTGACAGCTGGATGAGCAGCCAGTGGAACTGTGACCCGCTCGATATTTACGAGCAGCGTAAGGTCTGGGGAGTACTGCCCACCTATCATATGGTAGATACATGTGCTGCAGAATTTACAGCGGAAACGCCGTATTATTACTCCAGCTGGTACACCCGCAGTGACAGACAGACCGAAAAGAAAGACAATAAAGTGATTATTCTGGGCTCGGGGCCGATTCGTATCGGTCAGGGTATTGAATTTGATTACTGCTCGGTCCACGGGGCAAGAGCTTTAAAAGAAGCCGGTTACGAAGCAGTGATTATTAATAATAATCCTGAAACAGTGAGCACCGATTTCGAAATGGCGGACCACCTTTATTTTGAGCCTATTTCACTGGAAGACGTGCTGCATGTGGCAGCCGAAGAACAGACGGATAAAATTATTGTGCAGCTGGGCGGCCAGACCGGCATTTCATTAACTGAAGAGCTGGAGAAAGCGGGCATGAGTATTCTCGGCACGTCATTTGATACCATTGATAAGCTTGAAGACAGAGGACGCTTTTATGAACTGATGCAGGAGGCAGGAGTCCCTCATATACCCGGGGTAACAGGAGAAAGTAGAAAAGACGTTATAGAAAAAGCGGAGGCTGTCGGCTTTCCGGTTCTTCTGCGCCCATCTTACGTAATTGGCGGGCAGGGTATGACCATTTTGACCAAAGCGGAGGAACTAACTTCCTATTTACACGAAGAAGAACAGACGATTGAGTATCCAATTCTGATTGATTCGTACCTTCCGGGTACCGAGCTTGAAGTAGACGTGCTGACGGATGGAAACGATATATACATTCCGGGAATATTTGAACATGTAGAGGAAGCGGGTATTCATTCCGGGGACTCCATGGCAGTTACGCCACCCTTTACCATTGGAGAAGAAGTAAAAAAATTAGTGGTGGAACATGCACAGAAAATCGCCCGTTCCATTGATTTTAAAGGGATCTTTAACATTCAATTTGTGTATGATAAAAATACGCTCTATGTAATAGAGATTAATCCGCGTGCCTCAAGAACTGTTCCTGTGTTTTCAAAAGTGACGGGAGTGGAAATGATCGACGGCGCTGTACACCTGCTGCTTGGCCACAAGCTGCAGGAGTGGACAGGTGGAAAAACCGGGCTTGAGCAGGAAACATCCTACTATACAGTGAAAGCACCGGTATTTTCAAATGACAAACTTCCCGGGCTGGATCCTATTCTCGAAGCAGATATGAAGTCAACCGGGGAATTGATCAGCATTGCCCCAACGGTGAAAGAAGCCTGCAACAAAGCTTTTGCCTGGTCGGAGAGCCAGATTCCGCTGTTATTTAAACAAAAAGGCAGTGTCTACTGCGCTATAGAAGACAGTCAGCTGCCAGCCTGCATCGCCTCTCTGGAGAAGCTGAAAGATAAAGGGTACAGTCTGGTTTTTGAGGAAGAAGCATCTTCTTTTTCCAGCTGGGTTCAGCAGGAAGATGCCGTGGCGTTTATCAGCCTGCCGAAAACCGGCTTTAAAAATGGAAAAGAAAAGCGCCGGGAAGCTATGAAGCAGAGAAAAACAATTATTACAAATGCAAGAACCCTGGAAGTAATGGTAGAAGCAATGGGCCACGCGGCGCAGGAACCATTGTCCATCCAGGAGCTCCTGGCAGGAGAAACGAAGCCGATTGGAAAAGGGGTATAATATAATGAACACAGAGGCCGCAGCTTCAATAGCTGCCACATTAAAGAACAAAGACCTTCTGACGTTGTTTGACTTCTCGTCGGATGAAATAAAATATCTGCTGGAAAGAGCGGAAACGATGAAAACGGAACAAAAACAGGGTAAACTGTCTACTGCGCTGGCAGGAAAGTCCCTCGGTATGATATTTGAAAATGCGTCCACACGCACGCGGGTATCGTTTGAAGTAGGCATGACCCAGCTGGGCGGCCATGCGTTATTTTTAAGTCCGAGAGACCTGCAGATCGGCCGCGGGGAATCGCTTCGTGATACGGCAAAAGTATTATCGCGTTATGTGGATGCTATTATGATCCGTACTAATTCCCACGAAAAAGTAGAAGAACTTGCAGAATATGCAGACATTCCTATTATTAACGCACTGACAGACTTGTACCATCCATGCCAGGCACTGGCAGATCTGCTGACGGTAAAAGAGCATAAAGGCACGTGGGACGGGCTGAAAGCATGTTTCATTGGGGATGGGAATAACGTAGCCCATTCCTGGATCATCGCCTGCACGAAACTTGGCATGGACGCTTCCCTGGCCGTACCGAAAGGCTATGAGCCGGATGCGGAAGTGTGGCGGAAGATTGAGGAGCTAGCTTTAGAAATGGGTACCAAGGTGACCTGTACAAATGATCCGGCAGAGGCCGCTTATAAAGCAGATGTTGTATATACAGATGTATGGACCAGCATGGGCAGTGAAGCGGAGCAGGATAAACGTTTAAATGACTTTAAAGGGTTTCAAATAAATGAAGAATTAATGAGCCATGCAGCAGATGACTACATTTTTTTACACTGCCTTCCGGCTCATAGAGGAGAAGAAGTATCGGCAGAAGTCATCGACGGATCCCATTCGGTTATCTATGATGAAGCCGAAAATCGACTTCATGCACAGAAGGCCGTTTTGGAAGCAGTTATCAGCTGATACGTATAAAAAGAGCCCATTTTCAAAATGAGGCTCTTTTTATTTCGTTTTCCAGCAGGAAAGAAAGCCGGGAACTGAAAATGGTGCTTTGCTTTCCGAACGGGATTCGCTAAAATGGAAGAGTACAGGATGAAGAGTCCGATACAGAAGCAGGTGAAACAATGGTTGTACGAAAGGTTATTACAGGAGCTTTCCTTTTCTGCGTGGTTACCTTTGGAGCTTTTATCCTTTTTGACGCAGCATTGGGAATAAATGAAGGGCTTTCCGTTATATTGGCCATTGCCCTGGGTCTTAGTACAGAATTTCTTTACCGAAAATTCACAGTGTAATTACATTAGGAGGAATAGTATGGATCAGGAATTAAATATGCGTTTTATGGAAGTAGCAATGAGGCATGTGCAGGAGGGGCAGTCTTTTTGAATAACAAAGGGATTGAACTGGATATGCATGATTTGCAGCCGGCTCTTGAAATGCTGATGCAGGTAATGAGTGAAGCATACGAGATGGGCTATGAGGACGCTAAAGAAAATAAATAGCTTTCCTGCTTTCGAAAAATAGACAGATCTTTAAAAATGAATTAAAATTAGAACCAGGTACTATAATTAAGTATAACCTGCAGGCATTTACTTAGCTGCCTGCCGAGGAGAGATAATACATGAGAAATGCAGGAATATTAGGTATTGGAAGTTTTACGGAAGGCCGGAAAGTGACCAATTTTGACTTCGAAAAAACACTGGACACAAGCGATGAGTGGATTCGAACGAGAACAGGAATAGAGAGTAGAATATTTGCAGAGGATGATGTCGACACGTCTGATATGGCGTATCATTCAGCGAAAGAGGCAATGGACGATGCCGGATTGTCCGGAGAAGACATTGACCTTATTCTTGTAGCCACCGTAACCCCGGACTACCCTTTTCCTTCTGTTTCAGCATTAATTCAAACAAGGCTCGGAGCCGTTAATGCGGCGGCTATGGACATCAGCGCTGCCTGTGCAGGTTTTATTTACGGAATGTCCGTAGCTGAACAGTATATCAAAACAGAGACTTATAAGAATGTACTTGTAGTCGGTGTGGAAAAACTCACAAAGATTACAGACATGACTGACCGCAATACAGCCGTGCTGTTTGGAGATGGTGCTGGAGCTGTAGTAATGGGACCGGTAGCCGATGATAAAGGTGTTCTTGCTATTGAACTTGGAGCAGATGGAGCAGGAGCAATGCATATTCGTCAGGACCCACAGATGATTATGAATGGACGGGAAGTGTTTAAATTTGCCGTTCGCCAGATGGGGGAATCTTCCCTGAGCGTTCTAAAAAAGGCCGGTCTCACAAAAGACGATGTAGACTTTTTAGTTCCGCATCAGGCTAACATCCGTATTATGGAAGCAGCCCGGGAGCGTCTGGATCTGCCAAAAGAAAAGATGGCAGTAACCGTTAATAAATACGGCAACACCTCCTCTTCTTCCATACCTATTGCGATGGTCGAAGAGTTGAAGAATGGAAAAATTAAAGATGGCGACGTAGTAGTTCTTGTCGGATTCGGATCAGGTCTGGTTTGGGGAGCTGCAGCTATACGCTGGGGAAAATAATAAGCTGATAAAAGTATGAAGGGGAGATGAATATGAGCGGCGAACACCGGGTAGTAGTAACAGGTCTGGGCACGGTTAATCCACTGGGAAACGATGTGGAAACAGCGTGGAATAACGTTGTAAATGGTGTTTCCGGTATTGGAGAACTGACGCGTGTAAATAAAGACGAATTTCCAATGAAAACGGCTGCAGAAGTGCAGAATTTTGATATGGATGCTTATGTTGAAAAAAAAGAAAGCCGTAAAATGGATCGATTCACACAATTTGCAGTAGCTTCTGCAAAAATGGCACTTGATGACGCCAACTACGAAATTACGGAAGAAAATGCACCTCGTATTGGTGTATGGATTGGATCAGGCATTGGAGGAATGGAAACGTATGAACAGCAGTTTTTAAACTTCCAGAAAAAAGGTTATAAGCGGGTCAGTCCTTTCTTTGTGCCAATGATGATTCCGGATATGGCAGCCGGACAGGTTTCTATTTTTACCGGAGCAAAAGGATTGAATTCCTGTACAGTAACAGCATGCGCCTCCGGAACAAACTCCATTGGTGATGCTTTTAAAGTAATTCAGCGCGGAGATGCTGACGCGATGATCACGGGTGGAGCAGAAGCTCCTATTACGAATATGGCAGTAGCAGGATTCTGCTCTGCTAAAGCAATCTCAACGAATGAAGATCCATCCCGTGCGTCACGGCCTTTTGATAAAAACCGTAATGGATTTGTTATGGGAGAAGGTGCCGGCGTTTTAATACTAGAATCCCTGGAGTCCGCTCAAAAACGGAATGCGTCGATTTACGGTGAAATCGTCGGCTATGCAGGTACAGGAGATGCTTATCATCTTACCGCCCCTGCGCCGGAAGGGGAAGGAGCTGTCCGGGCAATGACGCAGGCTATAGCCGATGCCGGTCTCGCGCCGGAGGATATAACCTATGTAAATGCCCACGGTACAAGTACAGCCTATAACGATAAGTTTGAAACGCAGGCTCTCAAAACCGTATTTAAAGATCACGCCTATGATCTGCTCGTAAGCTCTACTAAATCAATGACGGGTCATCTGCTTGGAGCTGCCGGAGGAATCGAGGCAATTTTCTCTTTAAAAGCAATGCAGACGAATACAGCTCCGCCGACTATTAATTACGAAGAACCTGATCCGGACTGTGATCTTAACTATGTGCCAAATAAAGCACAGGAAAAAGAAATAAAAGCTGTTCTTAGTAACTCTCTTGGTTTTGGCGGTCACAATGCTACTATCGTATTTAAAGAATTTACAGAATAAAAAGAAGGAAGGCCCCTAACGGGCTTTCCTTCTTTTTACGTCTGCAGCCGTCCGGTAACAAATTGAAGAGCTTCCTGCTTTGTACTCATTTCTCCATTAAGAGCTGCCTTCTCCACTTCAAATAAATAATACCGGAAGTCACGGGAAGGCGTCATCCCGGCTTCTATTAAATCAGTACCCCGGAGCAGAGGGAGCTGCTGCCGCTTTGTTTGATAAGCCAGCAGGGCTTCACTGACAGCGTAATCGGACAAAGCATATTTGAAATAAGCTCCGACAGCCTCCAGGTCTTCACTGCGGCAGGAAGATAGGGCATCATGTATCGTGCCGGGTCTCTGCATATAAAAAGATCTTGGAAGCCCCGATAGATAAATAAAAGACTCTAAAAATCGTTTCTGCTCTTTAGATACGGCTAAAAAGCGCGCTTTTGCGAGAAGATCAGGTTTTTCCATGTAAAGGCAGAGCAGATAGTGAAACCAGGATTCCCGGTAAAGCGGCACTGCCCAGTGTTCAAGCATTTCTTTTGCACGGAAACCCCAATAGGCATACGGGAGAAAGTCATCCAGCACGTCCAGCTCATAAAGACGCTCCAGACTGAAATAAGGATCGGTCTCCTTAAAAAGAAGTTTCATTTCATTGATCGTTCTGCTGTTGGAGAGCGTTTTAATGGAACTGCCTGCTTCTTTAGCAAAGCGCTCGGCGCGTTCATCCATTCGAAAAGACAGGCGGTATTCGAACCTGAGGCCGCGCAGAATACGAGTGGGATCTTCGACATAGCTGAGATTATGAAGCACCCGGAGTGTTTTTTCTTTTATATCTTCCCAGCCTTTAAAGAAGTCCAGGAGGTCTCCAAAGGTGTCCGGGCATATAGAAGCTGCCATCGCATTAATTGTAAAATCCCGGCGGTATAAATCTTCTCTAATATTTGAATGACGAACCGTAGGCAGGGAAGCAGGTCGTTCATAATATTCGGTTCTCGCACTGGAAAAATCAACTTTTATCTGATCAGGAAGGGTAACAGTAGCTGTGCCGAACGATTCATGAATGTGCACAGTTCCCATTTTTTCTTCTGCATAGGCGGCAGCAAATGATGGCGCATCCCCTTCAATAATAATATCCATATCTTCGCTGGGGCGCTCCATAATTAAATCGCGGATCATTCCACCGGTAATGTAGGCGTGCAGATTTTCTTTTTCCGCTATAGTTCCGATTTCTTCCAGAAGAAACGCAATGGCCGGCTGCAGATACTGCTTAATATAAGTAGCAATATTTTTCTTCTTTTGTACGGCATAGGCGGTATCCTGCTGCATCCAGTCAATCATGTCGGTTCTGGAAATAATACCGGTAATGGTTCCGGTATCTCCGAATACGGGTACTCTGCCGATGTTATGCTGAATCATTAACTTCTGAACGTATTCGATGGAATCTGTTTCGGCAGCATAGTATGGGTT
>NZ_JALBWT010000061.1:0-13053 GCF_023845525.1 Sinobaca sp. H24 | reverse complement strand
CTTAGAGAAATGGTTCAGGCCTTCTCTGAAGGGTCTGTGGAGCATGCATCGGCTATCCACCGGTCGCTGCTTCCTAAAATGAAAGCATGCTTTATTGCTCCAAATCCGTCGCCGGTTAAAGCGATGCTCGAGCAGCAGGGAATTATATCGCGCGATACAAGACTGCCGATGCTGCCGCTGACGGACGCGGAAATTAAGCAGCTGGAACAGTGGTTCAGCCTGGCCTGACGGCCGGGCTTTTTATTTGCACAATGACAGGATGAAAAGGCCTGATTACATATGGAAAAGACAACCCGGCCCCTTTTCCGATAGCAAAGAACCTTGTATTCTTATTTCTAATTGCGTTATACTACAATCAAGTGCTGGACCGGGTATGCAAAGAAAATAGATGACTGCTACGATCACACTACTACAGAAGAATATAGACTATATAGGAGGAAACACATTGTCAAATCAAAATACAGACAGCATTCGTATTTTTGCCTTGGGCGGCGTAGGCGAAATTGGTAAAAATATGTATGTTGTGGAAACAGAAGAAGATATTCTCATTATTGAAGCGGGGTTGATGTTCCCGGAAGATGATATGCTCGGCGTAGACATCGTTATTCCGGACATCTCGTACCTCGTGCAGAATAAAGAAAAAATCCGCGGTATCATCGTGACACACGGACACGAAGATCACATAGGAGCGCTTCCCTACATTCTTCGTAAGATTAACGCGCCGGTTTACGGCACAAAGCTTACGATTGCGATTGTGGAAGATCATATTAAAGAAAACGGACTCCGTAAAAAATCGGATCTGCGCACGTTTGATCCTAAATCCCGTCTGACAATCGGCAGCCTGCCTGTGAGCTTTTTCAGAACGACGCACAGCCTGCCGGATTCCATCGGCGTATGCATCGACACTCCGCAGGGACTGATCGTGCATACAGGGGATTTCAAATTCGACCAGACGCCGATAGACGGCCAGCTTACTGAAATCGGCAAACTGACCAATTACGGCAAAAAAGGCGTTCTCTGCCTGCTTTCCGACAGTATTAACGCGGAAGTACCGGGAACGACTCCTTCTGAAGCGGTAGCAGGTGAGCAGATGATGGATGCCTTTATTGAAACCAAAGGCCGTATTGTCGTAACAACGTTTGCATCCAATATTCACCGTATTCAGCAGGTGATTAATGCATCAGAAAAAGAAGGACGTAAAATTGCGGTAGTGGGCCACAGTATGCTCAAAGCAATTGAAATTTCACACAAGCTCGGCTACCTTCAGCATCATGAAGATACCTTTATTGAGACAAATGAGGTGGAAAGCTATTCGCCTCATCAAATAACCATATTGTGTGCCGGAAGCCAGGGAGAGCCGATGTCTGCGCTGACCCGTCTTGTGAAAGGGGCGAACCGCCAGCTTTCCATTCAGGAAGGCGACAAAGTGCTTATTGCTGCCAATCCGATACCGGGACATGAAAAAACCGTCAGCCGTACAATTGATGCTATTTATCAAGTAGGCGCGGAAGTGGTTTACGGAAAAAACAGCATCCATACGTCCGGGCACGCCAGCCAGCAGGAATTAATGACAATGCTTAATATTGTTAAACCAAAGTATTTTATCCCGATTCACGGGGAATACCGGATGCAGTCCGCCCACGGTGAACTTGCTGAGAAAGCCGGCGTTAATCCGGCAAATATCTTTTTAGTCGATAAAGGCGAAGTGGTTGAATTTACGAAACGCAAAGCCCGCCGCGCCGGCAAAGTATCCTCCGGCAACGTATTAATTGACGGACTCGGCGTAGGAGATGTCGGAAACATCGTTCTCCGCGACAGACGCCTTCTATCCGAAGACGGAATTCTCGTTGTGGTCGTGACCCTGCATAAGAAAACGGGAACGATTGCTTCCGGTCCGGATATTATTTCCAGAGGGTTCGTGTATGTACGCGAATCGGAGGAACTGCTTGAAGAAGCCAATAAAAAAGTAACAGCTACGCTCGAGAAATGCATTGCCGAAAAAGAAAAAGAATGGTCTACGTTAAAAAGCAGCGTCCGCGACGTGCTGAGCCGTTTTCTTTATGAAAAAACGAAGCGCCGTCCTATGATTCTGCCTATTATTATGGAAGTTTAATCTAAAAAAGAAGAAGAGCCCTGCTGATTGGAATCTATGATTCTCCAGCAGGCTCTTTGCATATGAAGAACTAAAAAATACAAGCCGCAGCGTCTTAGCAGCAAAGGCATATGCTATAATAACAACAGGCATATCCGGACATAGAATGGTTTTAAAACAACAGGTGAGAACAGATAATGAGGTGGACAATAAGTGGCAAAAACACGTAAACGAACAAAAAAATGGTCTAAAAAACGAAAAAGCGAAATGAAAATAGAGTGGACGGGACTGGTTCTGCTTACCCTTGCTTTAACAGCGCTGTTTCAATTCGGGCTGGTAGGAGAGCTGCTCGTTTCTTTTCTACGCTTTTTTGCAGGGGACTTTCATATCGTACTGAACCTTGCTGTAATGGCAGTAGCAGCTGCTTTCATTTTCAAGAAGAAATGGCCGCGGATAAATAAACGTATTGGAGCAGGCGTGCTGCTGGGCGCTCTCTCCGTACTGATTTTCAGCCACATTTCTTTTATGAACCGGGCAGGAAATGGGGAAAGCAGCCTGGCCGTCACGTGGAATGCATTTACAGAGCAGGCGTCAGGAGCGGCCAATGCATCAATTGGAGGAGGCATGACAGGAGCGCTGCTGTATACGGGTACATACACCCTTTTCGGGGTGCCGGGCTCTTATCTAATTGCTGTTCTGCTTGCTGTCGTGGCGTTAATGATTATCACCGGCGTAACGATACAGGATCTGGCTAATGGGACAAAAACCAAAGCAGGACCGGCTGTAAAAAAGACACAGGCCGTGCTGAGTGAAAAATACCAGGCTTCCAAAGACCAGCGGGAGCAGAAAAAGCAGGCTCGCGAAGCTGAACCAAAACCAAAACCTGCAAAAAAGAAGCAGACACCAAAAGCTAAAGAGCCGGAGTACGAACAGCAGGAGCTGGTGGAACAGGAGCCGGAAACCCCGCTTATTTACAATTTTGCAGAAAACGCCTACGAAAAGCAGGAGGAGCCGGAAAAACCAGCCGCCGTGCCGGTAAAGGAAAAAGCAGCAGAAAAGCCTGCTGAAACAGGCGGGGACGCTGAAGTGATTGGGGAAGCTGTACTGGCCTCGTCGGCGGAAGAAGAGAATAAAAATTATATACTGCCTTCACTTGATTTATTAAACGCCCCGGAGCGGAATACCCAGCATGTAGAAAAACGCATGCTGAGTTCAAATGCAAGAAAACTGGAAGAGACTTTGTTAAGCTTTGGAGTGAAAGCAAAGGTTAACGAAGTTCACCTGGGACCGGCCGTAACAAAGTATGAAGTACAGCCGGATACCGGAGTGAAAGTAAGCAGAATTGTCAATTTAACCGATGATCTGGCACTGGCACTGGCAGCTCGTGATATCCGTATCGAAGCACCTATTCCAGGCAAGTCAGCCGTTGGCATTGAAATACCGAATCAGGAAGTGGCAATGGTGACGGTCCGTGAAGTGCTGGAGACCGGAATGAAAAAAGACAATCATCCGCTTGCCGTTGCTCTTGGCCGTGACATATCAGGAGAACCAGTGCTGGCTGCCCTGAATAAAATGCCGCATCTTCTCGTAGCAGGTGCTACAGGAAGCGGAAAAAGTGTGTGTATTAATGGAATCATTACGAGTATTCTTATGAAAGCAAGGCCGCACGAAGTAAAGCTGATGATGATTGACCCTAAAATGGTAGAGCTTAACGTGTATAACGGTATTCCCCATCTGCTGGCACCGGTGGTAACAGAGCCGAAACGTGCCGCACAGGCACTGAAAAAAGTAGTAGCCGAAATGGAACGCCGCTATGATCTGTTTTCCCACACAGGTACGCGAAACATGGAGGGCTATAATCAGTATGTAAAGAAAGAAAATGAGAAAAATACGGAAAAACAGTTGGAACTGCCTTACATTGTTGTGATTGTGGATGAGCTGGCCGATTTAATGATGGTCGCTTCAAGCGACGTAGAAGATGCGATTACAAGACTGGCACAAATGGCAAGAGCTGCAGGGATTCATATGATTATCGCAACCCAGCGCCCGTCTGTTAATGTAATAACAGGAGTGATTAAAGCGAATATTCCATCGCGGATCGCGTTTGGAGTAACGAGCCAGATCGACTCCCGTACGATCCTTGACAGCGGGGGCGCTGAGAAACTTCTCGGAAAAGGGGATATGCTGTTTTCTCCAGTAGGCTCAAACAAATCCACCCGTATTCAGGGTGCATTTATTTCCGACGGGGAAGTTGAAGCGATCGTCGCCTCCGTAATTGCCCAGCAGAAAGCAAATTACCAGGAAGAAATGATTCCTGATGACAAGGTAGAACAAGTAGAAGAAATAGATGATTCTTTATATGACGAAGCGGTCGCCTTTGTTGTAGAAAGACAAAGCGCCTCTGTTTCCATGCTGCAGCGTAAGTTCAGGGTAGGCTATACGAGAGCCGCACGCCTGATTGACGCCATGGAAGAACGGGGTATTGTAGGACCTTACGGCGGGAGCAAACCAAGAGATGTGATCTCCGCCCCTCCGGCAGCCGAAGAAGAAGCACCGCGCTATTAAGAAAGGGGCTCAAAGCCAATGGTAGAGAAAGAACAGATTAATACGGGAGCCGCACTCCATCTGCTTCCGACAAAAAAATTCAAAACGACAACGATTCTTCTGCAGATGCTTGCACCGCTTGAGGCGGAAACCGCAACAGAACGTTCCCTGCTTTCCCAGGTATTAAAAAGCGCAACAGCCGACTATCCTTCACGAAAAAGCATCCGATCCCACCTGGATTATTTATATGGGGCCGTTTTTACGACGGACGTAGCCAAAAAAGGGGACTATCATCTGCTGACTTTCCGGCTCGATATTGCCAACGAGCGGTATATTGAACATGCAGAACCACTTTTGGAAGAAGGACTCGCTTTTCTAAAAGGAGCTGTTCTGTCCCCTTATCTGGAAAATGGCATCTTTTCTGAGAAAATTATTGCAGAGGAAAAACGCAACCTCCAGCAGCGTATGGAAGCCGTATACGATGATAAAATCCGCTATGCCAACAACCGCATGCTCCAGCATATGTTTCCGGAGGATCCTTATAGATTACAGGCCCAGGGAGAGCTCGAACGTCTGGAGGCTGTATCAGCCGAGCGCCTGATGACAGTATATGAATCCATGCTGAAAGAAGATAAAGTGGATATGTATATTATCGGGGACGTAGAAGAAACCCAGGCCGCGAAAGCTGCTTCTGCCTTTTCCGTATTTGAAGAAAACCGTCACGTTAAAAAAGCTGCAGGAACCGATTATTCCGTCAGGGAGACTCCTAATCATATAAAAGAAACCGATGATATTCAGCAGGGTAAACTGCATATTGGCTGCCGGGTGCCGGTCTATTTTAAAGATTCTTCGTTTGCTGCCATGCAGGTAGCCAATGCGCTGCTCGGCGGATTTCCTCATTCGAAGCTGTTTTTAAACGTCAGGGAAAAAGAAAGCCTCGCTTATTATGCAGCATCCAGGTACGACAGCCTAAAAGGCTTTGTGACAATTATGGCCGGTATCGAAACGTCCCAGTATGATAAAGCACTCGCTATTATTACAGAGCAGATTGAAGATATGAAAATCGGCCGTTTTACTGAAGACGAAGTAGAACAGACTAAAGGCATGCTCGTCAATCAGCTGCTTGAAACTGCCGATTCCGCAAAGGGCACCGCTGACCTGCTGTATCAGGGCATTGTCGGAGAACGCCAGATATCCATGGATGAATGGATCAGCCAGGTGCAAGCCGTTACGCTTGAAGAAGTAGCCGACTGCGCAGCAGATATTGTAATAGATACTGTATTTTTTCTTCACGGAGAGAAGGAGGACCAATAAATGAACACGCTCGAAAAAAGCACCATTGATGAAAAGCTTTACTACGAAGTACTCGATAACGGCCTGCAGGTGTATATTCTGCCGAAGAAAGGCTTTCATAAAACATTTGCCACATTTACGACGAACTACGGCTCAATCGACAATCATTTTACGCCGATTGGAGGCAGTGAGCCGGTAAAAGTACCGGACGGCATTGCTCATTTTCTGGAGCATAAAATGTTTGAAGATGAAGAAGGGGACGTGTTCCAGACGTTTGGTAAACAGGGGGCATCGTCTAATGCGTTTACCAGCTTTACGAAAACGGCCTACTTGTTTTCAAGCACCGCGCAGACAGAAAAAAATATCAGCACGCTGCTGGATTTTGTACAGCATCCTTATTTTACAGAGGACAGCGTAGAAAAAGAAAAGGGCATTATTGAACAGGAAATCCGCATGTACGAAGATCAGGCGGACTGGCTTGCCTTTTTCCAGCTTCTTGGAGGCATGTATCATGAGCATCCGGCAAAAATCGATATCGCCGGCACGGTAGAATCCATTTACGACATTACGAAAGAAGATTTATATACGTGTTATGAAACGTTTTACCATCCATCCAATATGGCGCTGTTCATTGCAGGTGACGCCGATCCGGAGGCGCTGATGGCTTTAATTAAAGAGAACCAGGCAGGCAAGGAGTTTCCTCCTGCACCGGAGCTGAAACGAATTCTTCCGGAAGAGCCGGCCGAAGCGGCATCTGAAAAGAAGGTTCTGGAAATGAGCGTTAATACGCCAAAAGTGCTCGTCGGCTATAAAGTGCTTCAAGAAAGAACAGGCGAAGATTTAATGCGTTATGAGCTTGCCATGGATCTGCTTATGGATACGCTGATCGGCCCCGGCACAACCTTTTACGAGTCTTTGTACGAGGAAGGTCTGATAGATGACTCGTTTTCCGGTGAGTTTCAGGTAGACCGTTCGTTCACCTTTTTTGTAGCCGGCGGGGACACAGCGCAGCCGGACGAGCTGCAAAATCGTATTACAAGCCTGCTCGAAACGAAAGACCCGGCTGCTTTTGATTCAGACATGTTTGAGCGTATTAAGCGCCGCAACATTGGTACATTTCTGCGCCAGCTTAACAGTCTCGAATTTATGGCAAGTCAGTATACGAGCTATGCCTTTGCGGGAATGGATATGTTTGATACAGCAGCTATGCTGGACTCTATTACGGCAGAGGAATGCCTGGAGTTATGGAAGCAGCACTTCCACGGACCGGAACGCTCCGTATCTCAAGTCATAAAAAAGAAAAATGAGTAGCAGAAAGCCTTTTGTATTAGTTACCGGGGCAAGCGGTGCGATCGGAAGCGCCGCTGCCGTTAAACTTGCCGGGGAAGGGCATTCATTGTTTCTGCACTGCCACAGCGCTTCGGAAAACCATATGGATGAACTTGCCGAAGCGTGCCGCTTCTATGGGGCGGAAGCATATGTAGTCCGTGCCGATTTATCAAAAGAAAATGGAGCGGAAACCTTGCTTCAGCAGGTGCATTCCCCGGTCAGCGGTCTGGTTTACGCAGCAGGGGCTTCTTTGTACGGGCTCCTGCAGGATGCAGAGCCGGAAGAAATCATGAACCAGTTCCATTCCCATTTGATTCAGGCAGTATTCACGTCCCAAAAGCTGCTTCCTTATATGATTCAGGAAAAACAGGGAACGATGGTGTTTATTTCTTCTATCTGGGCAAGCAGCGGGACGGCCATGGAAACAATTTATTCCGCTGCTAAAGGGGGAATGGAGGCATTTGTTCGTTCTCTTGCGAAAGAAGCTGCTCCGAGCGGCGTGAAAGTTAATGCAGTAGCTCCCGGAGTAATTGATACTCCCATGAACGTTATTTTTACCGGCGAAGAGCGTGAAGATCTCGTCGCGCAGATTCCGGCAGGGAGAATGGGCCGGCCTGATGAAGTGGCAGAAGCCGTCGCTTTTTTATTCTCGAGCAGCTCGTCGTACATGAATGGCCACATTCTGCAAATAGACGGAGGCTTTTCATAAAAAAGCTTTGTACCGTATTTAGACAAACGTTACAATAACAGTAACCAATCTATATATAGTTCAGTACAGAAAGGCAGGCGGAGACAATGGAACCCAAAGAATGGTATATGGAGTATGAAATTCATGAGAATAGACCCGGCCTTCTCGGGGACATTTCTTCCCTGCTCGGTATGCTCTCTATTAACATCGTAACGATCAATGGTGTGGAAAACAGCCGCCGCGGCATGCTGATCCGCAGCCGGCAGGATGATTCGGTCGTAAGACTTCGCAGCATTATGGAAACGATTGACACCATTACCCTTCGGAAAATCCGGGAACCGAGGCTCCGCGACCGGCTGGCCGTTATGCATGGGCGCTATATTGAGCGGGATGCTGATGATAAAAAAACGTTTCGGTTTGTACGGGATGAATTAGGCCTGCTCGTTGATTTTATTGCCGAGCTTTTCAAAAAAGACCGGCATTATTTAGTTGGTATCCGCGGTATGCCTCGTGTCGGAAAGACCGAATCGCTTGTCGCAGCAAGCGTATGCGCCAACAAGCGCTGGACATTTATATCGTCCACTCTTCTACGCCAGACGGTAAGAAGCCATCTGGGGGAAGATGAAAAAGGAGAAGGGCATATTTATATTATTGACGGCATCGTCAGCATGATGCGGGCGCCCCAGAAGCACAGGGATCTTGTAGACCAGGTGATGAAGCTTCCCTCTGTTAAAGTAGTCGAGCACCCGGATATATTTATCCGTGAGTCCCACTACACGATCCAGGATTTTGATTGTATTATAGAACTGCGCAATGATGAAAGCCAGGTCATTACGTATGACGTAGTGGATTCCGGCTTTTCTTCGTTTGATATTAGTTAAATGATAGGTGGTACAGCATGTCAGAATTAGGAGCTTTTCTGCGAAACAAACGGTTGGATCAGAACATGTCCCTTGATTATCTCCAGGAAGCGACGAAAATTCAAAAACGTTATCTGCTTGCCATTGAAAACGGACAGTATGAAGCTCTTCCGGGCGCCTTTTATGCAAAAGCTTTTGTAAAAAGCTATTCCGAAGCGCTCGGCCTCGATCCGGATGCGGTAATAGAGCAGTACGGAGGAGAGCTTCCGGAAGTCCATCATCCTGAAAACAGGCGGAGATCCCGCATGGATCGTCTTCAGCGCCGCAGGAAAGCGTCCGGAAAGTCCCAGGGCAGACCAACGCTTCTGCCTGTATTTGCGGGTATCTTGTTTCTGGGAATTGTCGGTTTTGGGCTGTTTCTGGCTATTCAGGGTCTGAGCGACAGCGGCGACCAGTCCTCCTCTCCCGGGGACGATCCTGGAGTGCAGGTAGAATCAAACGAAGATCCCGGAGAACCGCCTGCTCCTCAGGAGAATGAACAAGAAGAGGATGCTCCGGCAGAAGAAGACGAAGAAAACGGCAGCCAGCCGGAAGAAGTATCAAGTGAAGGCATGGTAACTACATTTGACGTCTCTGGTATGGAAACGCTGGAAATGGAGCTGACGTTCACCGGTGAATCGTATATCGATACAAAGGATGAGAGCGGCAGTATTATTGACCAGTATGATGGAACCGCTGATATGGACCCTGTCACTCTGGATTATAGTGATCTGGATTATGTTCTCTTGAATATTGGAAATACCTCGGGTGTAGAAATAACCATTAACGGCGAAGCGTTTGAATGGCCGAATGATTCTATTCACCAGAACATTGTGTTTGAAAGAATGGAGTAAAAAGCGCCGCAGCTCCGGCGCTTTTTTTCATCCATTATTTACAGATACGATCTGCCGGTTAAACGAAAACTGAAAAAAGCCCGTCAGACCAGCGGGAAATGTATACGCATCTGCCGCTGGGTGGAGGAATTATGGTACAATAACAACTGACATCATTTTTTTAGATGAGCGCTGTTTAGAAAGAAAAAGAAGAGAGGTAAGCGCCTGATGAACCTTCCTAATAAAATTACATTGGCACGAATAGCATTAATTCCACTGTTTGTGTTTTTCATGTTAATTCCTCCCTGGTTTGGCATGATTGGATCCGGCACGTCCAGTATCCCTGTGTCTCATGTAATAGGCGGTGTTATTTTTATTGTGGCCGCTGCCACCGACTGGCTTGATGGATATATTGCCAGGAAGCACCAGTTGATAACAAGCTTCGGAAAATTTCTTGATCCGCTTGCAGACAAGCTGCTTGTTACAGCTGCGCTGCTTGCATTAATTGATTTACAGCTTCTGCCTTCCTGGATGGCGATCGTGATTTTAAGCCGGGAGTTTGCCGTAACCGGCATCCGGCTTGTAGCGGCTGCCGAAGGGGATGTCATTGCCGCAAGCGGACTTGGCAAATGGAAAACCGTTTTTCAGATGGCGGCCATCACCGTGCTGCTTTTCCATAACCTTCCGTTTAGTTTGATTGGACTTCCGCTTGGCATGGGACTGATGTGGATTGCTGTAATCCTGACTATTGTCTCCGGCGTTGATTATTTTATGAAAAACAGACATGTGATGCTGAAATCCACCTAACAGAAAGAAGGACTGTCTTTATGAATGCAGAAATAATCGCGGTAGGATCAGAGCTGCTTCTAGGCCAAATAGCAAACACGAACGGCCAGCATTTGTCAAAAGAACTGGCAGCTCTTGGTATCAGCATTTTCAGGCATACGGTGATTGGAGATAATACCGCACGGCTTCACGAAGCAATTACCGAAGCTGAAAAGCGGGCGGATCTGGTAGTACTGACCGGAGGGCTGGGACCGACAGAAGATGACCTTACTAAAGATGTGGCAGCAGAGCATGCAGGACGTAAATTAATAGAGCATCCCCCTTCAATGAAAAGTCTCACGCAATTTTTTGAAGAGCGGGGAATGGCGCTGACAGAGGCCAATAAGCGTCAGGCTCTATACTTAGAAGACAGCTGTGTGCTGGAAAATCATAACGGGCTTGCCTGCGGGGTAGCATTTGAACAGAACGATACGCATTATATGCTTCTTCCCGGACCGCCTCATGAAATGAAAATGATGTTTGAAAAAGAAGGAAAGCCTTATCTGCTGAAAAACAGAAAGGAAAATAAAGTGATCGAATCAAAAATTTTCCGCTTTACGGAAATTGGAGAATCGACGCTTGAAGCAAAACTTAAAGACATTATAGGATTTCAATCCAATCCAACCATTGCACCGCTTGCTTCAGAAGGAGAGGTCATTATCCGCGTAACAGCGGCCGCTTCCACAGCAGAGGAAGCTGATACGCTGATCGCTGCGACCGAACAGCAGATTCTCGAACGCGCCGGAGAGTACTGTTATGCTGTTGGGGAGAAGCCGTTGATCGAGCTGACGCTCGACCGGTTGAGAGAATCCGGCAAAACCATTGCAGCGGCGGAAAGCCTGACCGGCGGATGGTTTGCCAAAAAAGCGATAGATATAGAGGGTGCTTCAGCCGTATTTGCGGGGGGAGCCGTAGCCTATTCGGCTTCTGCCAAGGAGAAGCTGCTCGGTGTCAAAGCTGAAACAATTGCTTCCTATGGTACGGTAAGCCGGGAGTGCGCTGAAGAAATGGCCGTGAACGTTAAAGATTACATGCAGGCTGATGTAGGTATAAGTTTTACAGGAGTGGCCGGGCCGGATCCGCTTGAAGGGCATCCGCCGGGTACCGTCTGGATCGGACTGGCTGTAGATAATGAAGTAAAAGCCTTTCCGCTTGAACTAAGAGGAAGCAGAAAATTAATCAGGCATTCTGCCGTGTTTCACGGCTATCGACTGTTATGGAAAGAAAAGGTGATAAATAATGACGTTTTTTGATGATTTTTAATTCGCAGTGAAATAAAACAGGCTGTAAAAGAAATGGGATTTGAAGAACCTTCCCTATTCAGGAAAAAGCCATCCCGAAAATTCTGGAAAAAATTGATTTAATCGGGCAGGCCCAGACAGGCACGGGAAAAACAGCCGCTTTTTGGCATTCCGATTATTAACAGCGTAAGACAGAAAAACACGTTCAGGCTATTATTCTGACCCCTACAAGAGAGCTTGCTATCCAGGTGTCTGGAGAAATTCAAAAGCTGTCCCGCCATGTAGGTGTTCGTACGATGCCTATATACGGCGGCCAGTCGATCGGCCATCAGATCCGGCTTTAAAAGAAGGAGTCCAGATTGTGATAGGCACACCGGGCCGTGTCCAGGATCACCTCCGCCGGGGCACGCTTGAACTGAATCAAGTGAAAACAGTTGTCCTTGACGAAGCAGACGAAATGCTCGATATGGGATTTTGTTGAAGATATTGAGACGATATTAAAAAGAGTAAATAAAGACAGGCAGACCCTGCTTTTTCTCCGCCACAATGCCTCCTGCTATTAAGAAGCTTTCCCAGAAATACATGGTAAAGCCGCAGGTTGTATCCATTAATAAAGGAGAAGTAACGGCTCCTTCATCGCCCAGGTATATTAAAAGTGCTGGAAAAGAATAAACAGGATTCCTTGTGCCGAATTCTCGACAGCCAGGACCCTGAGCTCGGAATAATTTTCTGCCGCACAAAAAAAGGCGTAGCGGAACTAACAGAAGCGCTGCAGGCGCGGGGATACCTGGCGGACGGCCTGCACGGAGATTTAAACCAGGCCCAGCGCGATGCGGTCATGAAAAAATTCCGTGATGCGTCGATCGAATTTCTTGTGGCAACAGATGTAGCAGCTCGCGGATCGACGTACAGAACGTCAGCCACGTAATTAACTATGATATTCCCAGGATCCGGAAAGCTATGTGCATCGTATCGGCCGGACGGGACGCGCCGGTAAGAATGGTCAGGCGCTTACGATTGTAACCCCGAGGGAGATGAAGCACCTTCGATCTATTGAAGCAGAAATCAAAATGACTATTCCCTCCAGTGAAGTGCCTTCTATTGAAGAAGTGGTCGAAAAGCAGCAGGAATCGTGGAAAAAAATGATTACGGATCAGTTCAGCGAAGAAGAGCACCTGAATTTATTTGATGACCTTACCGATGAATTATTAAAAGAATCCGATCCAAAGATATTATCCGTGCGTTAATGAAAATGAATTTTCGGGCTCGCTCGGCGGAAATGACGATGCGTATAACTTCGGGGAAACCG
>NZ_JALBWT010000060.1:0-14763 GCF_023845525.1 Sinobaca sp. H24 | reverse complement strand
TCCTGCAGTGGGGAGAAGTATTCATGTTTCGTTAAATAGGCGCTCAGCGCTGACGCTGCTGTTCCTGTTGCCGGTCTTCCGGATAACCGGCTCTTTTCGGAAACTGGCGGGCCTGGACAATTCTGCTGCTCTGCTCTTCCACTGCAAAAGGATAGAAGCCGGTCGTATTAAATTCATCACATACCTGCCAAAGGTATTCAAAATCCGGTTCGAGACGATGAAGCACGTCTGCGCTTTTCAGCGGTACCACTAACTTAGACCGGGAGGTGGAAACCGATTGAACGGGCCACTCGTCTATTTCTTCTGGTGTAATATTCAAAGCTTTGCCTACTGTCTCTTTTGAAGGAATATCATCTATAAATTGAGGCGGGAACTGCTCGACGCTGATATCTAATTCAGACCCATTTCTTTTCCATTCGACGTTTACCGGACCAAGCGCTGTCTCTACTTTTATTGGTGAAGTCGTAATTATATTTCTGTTAACGAGAACCGTTACGCTGCCTATTGTGGCATGAATACACATCTCCATTTCATGGCAGGAACAAAATAACGAAGCTTTATATCACAATCCGAATGACCGGGGGTTAAAACAAAAGCAGACTCATGCCCAAAATCTTTCGTCATCTGCTGCATCGTTTCTGCAGTTAGATCATCCGCCTGCAGAACCACTGGACAGGGGTTGCCTCCGCCATTTTCCGAAGCGAATACGATGGTGTGTACCACTTGATGATTCACTCTCTCACATCCCTTCTGAATGGTGTATTTTCCTCGCATATAGATAACTTTCTACCGCCGGTATTATTATAATTAAAGGAAGCAGACTAAATATCAACTCGTTTGCCTCCTCGAGCGGGGGAAGAAATAAAGCGATAATTCCAGCTGCAAATAAAGGAACAGACCAGATGATCATTCGTCTGCCGCCGTATTTATTAATCCGAAACCACTTTTCATCGGACTCATAGGATTGGGGAAAGCGTACTCCATACAAGCTGTTCATTTTCACTTTTTCCTTATATAAGGGAATAGCCAGGCAGTAAACAGGCAGGCTGATCCCATATTAATCAGTGCGTAGAATACATTTTCCATATTACACCTTCCTTTTTTGCATCTATCCGCTCTTACAATCGGAAAAAATAATGAGTTAAGCCTTTTTTCCACTCCATTACACACTCTACTTCCTTTGTGTTTTCATCTACCTGCTCTTTTTTATCATAAAACCATTTTTCAAATAGAATTGGACCGCCTGGCTGTTCTTCTTATAAGCTTTTAATTGTATATGTTGATTCGTGCTTTAACAAAGTCTAATAGTTCTCTTCCATGCCCTTTTCCCTGATGCGTTAAATCAATAAACAATGCAGCCAGATAGCTGTCCACCATGGAAACAAAGCCTATGATCTCTGCGTCTTTGCATATCACATAGCTTTCGGCCATAGGAAGGTATGTGTTCTTCATTTCCTCCCGCTGCGATGTCCAATAGGCTTTATCAATAAAATGATGAGCCGCTGCCGATCCTTCGTACCATATTTCCACCATTGTATCGATGTCTGTTTCTTTATTTGGTCTTATTCTCATCATACTATCCTTTCTATTTAAAAACAGATTTCCGTCGTAAATGAATGACTTTGAAAACATAACAAAACAAGTCGAGCATAAACGCTTTTTCGTCATGCTCGATTTGTTTATTTGATCGATGCATTCATCTGCTGCTCCAGGCGTTTAAAGTATGCATACCAGCCGATCCAGTTTATTACATACGTTCCTATAAAAATGGCCAGTCCGATTAACAACGCCTGCGGCTCTAATGGTACCCAGCCTGTCAAAAAGGTGAAGACCGGAAACAGCACCAGAAGAGATACACTAAAATGCACTATAGTCTGTTTCAGCGCGCTCCAGGAATCAATGTAGAATAAAAGAGACACGACGCTGAAAAAAGCTCCGGTAATCATGCTTCCAAGTAAATGTATCCTCACATCTGCAACAGAAACTTCTATAGATTGCTGCACTACGATAGTTAAGCGATAAACGTCACAAGCGCTCCTATTCCCAGACCGCCGAATAGTCTAACAATTATATTATGAACCATGCGGCTCACCTCCATTAACAAGCTGTTCTTTGAGGATATGGACATATTTCCTCGTCACATATTCTTTTGTACCGGACTTAAAGTGCACACATAGATTGCCGTTAAAAGATAATTCAAAGCGCTCTATCTGGTTCATATTTCCAATTACTGACTTAGAAAATCGGATAAATCCATAAGGAGCAAGAAGATCTTCCAGCTCGTAAAGCTTCAGCTTCATTTCCAGTGGTTTTTCATGAACCATAGCAAATACTTTTCTCTTTCTGCAAAAACAAAATCAATCTCATTTGGCTCCAGCAGAATAGAATGATCTTCCTCTACCGCAACTATCCGTTTGCTGTGTTTCGCCTGAGTCCCTGTCAGCTTTTCCGGATTCTTCTCATGATTTTCAAGCAGCTGCATCACAGCGCCGACCTCCTTTGACCATTCTTTTGCCTGTATCATAATTACAGGGTCTTCCTCATAGTGAGGATCAATATCGATTTTGATTTTCATGGCCTCTCCTTTCTTTTTTTCTATTATGCTGCTTTTTGCAGATGCTGAGATGCTTTCCTGGATCACATGCATCATTCATGACACAAAATGTAAGCTGCGGTACATGAGAGGTAGTGATCTTATTTATTATGTATAGTTATTTTATTTCTCTATCAATAAAAGAAACACCTCTTTACATCGTATAGTAAACCAACGATGGTTTGGAGGTGTTTTTCTTAAAGTATTATATTAACATTCATTATTTCACCGAATTTCTTAATTCATTCCTTAATTTATCCATCCACATTTCTTCCGGGTATTCTGCCAGTATGGCATCAGTAAGCCCGGCTATGATATTCCCAAAAGGGTTCTCTCATCTTCCGGAGAATAATAGGTTAAGAGATCAAAATACTGTCCAGGCAGCGCATAAAAGGACAGGACAGCCCGCCGCTTTATACTTTATGATGAACTCAAGGGGGTGGAGATATGGCGTTAGTGGAATCACTGCAGCAGGCAATCGATTATATGGAAAATCATTTACTCGAGCATATAACCATTGAAGCCATTTCCAGACAGGCCAATGTATCTCCTTTTCATTTTCAGCGTTTGTTTATGATTTTGACGGATACATCCGTCGGTGAATACCTCAGACACCGCCGCCTTACCCTGGCAGCACAGGAGCTGTCCAACTCTAATACTAAAATTATTGATCTTTCCTATAAATATGGCTACCACACTCCTGAAGCTTTTTCAAAAGCTTTCCGAAAACAGCACGGGGTCAGCCCAAGTGAAGCAAGAAAAAGAACGGGAAAGCTGAATTCCTACAACCGCCTGTCCATTCAGATGAATTTGAAAGGAGCCGAACCGATGAACTATCAGATTGTGGAAAAAGAAGCGTTTCACGTCGTGGGGATTAAAAAGGAATGTCCGTGCGGAGAGCAGGCGTCCGGCATTGCTGAATTTTGGGAACAGGTTAATTCGGATGGGACGACCGGAAAACTCGTTGAATTAATGAACAGCGAAACGAAAGGACTGCTGGGGCTGACGGATAACTATAACGAGGAAAAGAACACTATCGACTACTGGATTGCTGTGGAGCATATCGGTGAACGACCGAGCGGCTTAAACCAGCTGGACCTTCCTAAAGCCAAGTGGGCGGTATTTGAAGTCCACGGACCTGCCCCAACCGCTATGCCGGAAGTATGGAAAAAAATATACAGCGAATGGATCCCGTCGAATGGATATGAAATTGCGGATGTCCCCGCCATTGAAGCCTATACCGATCCTGAGCCGTACCGGGCCGAATCGTCCAATCAAATATGGCTGGCAGTAAAATAGCATAATCCTAAACCAAAAAGACGTGAAAAAGAACACGCGCCAACGTGTTCTTTTTTTGGTAGTATTAATAAATCTATTAAAAAAAGCTTTCCTATGTAACATCAATATCAATTCTCTATGACTTTGTTCCATAAGCTGCCAGTAAAAGAAGAACTACGATAATGCTTACAGATACCAGAGGTGTTCCTATACTGAACCCTAACGCCAGACTGCCGGCAGTGAGGGTTAAAAGCAGTAAAGACCCCAATGTCAGCTTACGTCCTTTCTCCAGATGGACCCCTCCTCAAAAATGCTGCTGTTATTTTTTTCTATTCTGTAAGACATGTTGAAAAATTGAAAGACCAACTATACACATAATACTGTAGTTAATAACAGTACAGGCTGTCATTCCAAACAGAACGTATCCCCATACGTCTTTAAAAAACACTGCAGGATTCGTGAGCATTAAATACAAGCCGTATCCTCCAAGTAAAACAGTTGCCCCGGAAACAATGCGGGTAAACGTGCGCTCATCCAGCTCTCCATGACCATCTCGTGATTTAAATACCATACCTGCCTCCTTTTGTATTCAGTAAGTTAAGCAGTGAAGCTCTGTGTCACATAAAGAATAAAAAACCAGATATAGGAACTCAGCAGTAAAAGTAGACTCATATAAATAAGTTTCCTTCTTTGCAGCGCTAAAGCTACAGTAATATTAAATCCAGCGCTGATAAATGTAATAAAAATCGTGTAAATGATGCCGTATTCCGTTATAAACGGGAACAGAAAAGATGTTATTCCTATGAGAAAAACGAGCCAATACACCACATAGCCAAATCGTTCTGACATGTTAGTCACCTCTTTATCCGCATTTCCACTAACCCATGTAATTATCCCATAAATTGGAATTACTAAAAAACCATTGAGCCCTCTTTTCCTAATCAAGAGCATTTAGAAGCGTACACAAAAATCGAGCACAAACGCTTTCAGCGCAGTACCCGATCATTTCGTTACATTATCTTTCAACAATCAATGAGAAACTATGCCTTAATTCCCCTCCAAAACACTTCCCAGACCAGCTCGGTGCGCTTCTTCATCTGTACGTAATCATATAAGCTCATTTCGTTGGCCAATCCGTCAATTAATGCAAAAAACGCATGGTATAGGTGCGCGCTGGAAAGGTTCCTGTCAATTTCGCCTAATTCTTTTCCATCGGCCCACACGTTTTCAAGTATAGAGAAAGCGAATCATCCGCCTTTTTGTATCTGGTTAGAATAGCCTCCTGCAGCTCTGCCGGCGGGTAATTAACAAACCGATAATAAAACGGGTGCTGATCTCGTTCTCCTCATTAATAGAGTGAACAAAGAAAAGATCTTCCAGCTGTTCTTTTACCGGCTGTGCCCGCTTCTCAGATATGCGGTGCTGCACGAATAGCAGATAGTCTTCTATTTCATTTTCGAATACATCAAGAAACAACGCTTCCTTATTCTGATAATGAGCATATAAAGATGGCTTTTTAATACCTACCAGCTGGGCAATTTCAGCCATTGTTGTTTCTTTATATCCGTTTGAGGCGAAAACACTGCGTGCCCGCCTCGATAATTTTTTCCTTCGTACGCATACTTTCTCCCCCATTGTTTTTGGCTTTATCTGTTTATGGCACGACCTGCTGGAAGGCTTTTGCTTTCACTAATATGGAGACTGCTATAATCATGCCGATTGTTCCAAATCCCAGTAAAATAAACTGTACTGGAATTCCGGCTGTAGTCAGAATGCTGACAATAGCATAGGCGATGGGATCAAAGCCATTCATAGCCAGAAAGACGAGACTCATTACCCGGCCCGTCATGCGGTTTTCGGTCATTTCCTGAGCCGCCGTGAAAAAGGAATAAATACAAAAGCCATGGAAAATCCGATAAAAAAATAAATAATAGTCAGCATCGTTAAACTCTGCACAACACCAAAAATGAGGTAAAATCCTAAAGCCGCTATAAGACCGTATAAAATGGTTCTTCCTTTTTTCGCAATCACATAGCTTCCCAGAATGACCGTTCCTGTAATCATCCCTACTCCCAGGCTGACTTCCATATAGCTTAAATTCAATGGACTGCCGCCATAAGCATCCACCAGCAGCGGACAGCTATGTGAAGGGTGCCGAATACAAAGAAATTCAGCGTGACCAGAATAATAAGGCCCAGCATCAGAAAAGAAGAGTGGTATACGTAGGCAAACCCCTCTTTAAAATTTTGAAGCGGACTCTGCTTTATCGTATTTTCAACCGCGCCCTCCTTGATAAAAGGAGGAAAAATAATCAGCGCAGACAGTGCTACCAGAATGGAGGCGGTAAAATAACTCGCCGTCACCGAAGCGGTTTCCATAATGACTCCGGCGATAATCGGCCCGGCGATAAAGGAAATCTGATCGACGCCCTGAAAATAGGCATTTGCCTGCTGGAGCTGATGCCGTTCTACAATTTTCGGCAGCATGGATGTACTGGCCGTCCAAAAAAAGCATCCAGCATGCCAAATATACCTGCCAGTATCAGCAGCAGGACAATCGTCATCGTATCATTCCATATTAACCACGTGATACTAAGCAGAAGAAAGGCCTGTATGAAATTCGTGCTGAACATGATCGTCGTTTTTATAATTATCTGCAACTACGCCTCCATAGGTCATCATGATAAGCCGGGGCACACTGATGACAATAAGAACAGCCCAAGCATAGAAGCAGAATCGAGTTCGGTAATGACATACCAGGTGGTTGTCGTTAAAAACATACTAAATCCAGTTACTGCCATAATGCTGGCAGTAAATAATAAAATAATGTGATGTTCCTTGTGACAGGAACGTTTTTACCAGCCATTTTTAATGCTCCTCTTTTATGATATACGATTAAAACCTAACGTTAGGTAGGTAAAAACGATAGTAACTTATTAGAGGAAAATCTGCAAGGAAAAACAGACAAACCGCTGGATTAATTATTCTTCCTCTGCCGATTCTTTTTGGTATTCCAGAATATCACCGGGCTGGCAGTCCAAGGCTTCACAGATGGCCTCCAGCGTGGTTAATCGGATCGCTTTTGCTTTTCCATTTTTAAGATGGAAAGGTTTGCCATAGTAATTCCCACTTTATTGGAGAGTTCCGTTACGCTCATTTTTCTTTTGCCAGCATGATATCGATATTGATGATAATAGCCATATTTTCACCTCAGACGACTAAGTCATTTCTGATTTTATTTCTACTGCTTTTTGTAAAAGCTTCTGCAGGACAGCAGCGAATACAGTAATCACTAAAGAAGCAAACACCATAATCATGCCAATTACAATGATACCCGGTGCATCATCTCTTTCCCCCAGCAGGTAAAAGAGCGGCATCCCGGCCACATAAAGTAAACTAATACTCAATGCACAGTATTTTATTTTCTTCAAAGCACGGACAGACAGCTCTGAAAAAGCATGATTTTTATCAATATAGCTTAACAATTTAAAAGCCTGGTAGAGTGCAAAATAAAAAGGAACAGCTGTAGCATATAAGTCTAAATACACAAAATAACTGATAGACGTCATTTCTGGATACAAAAAGGCTGCAAACCCAGCTATTTCCGCACCAGAAAGATACATAAAGCAAGCACAGGAATACCCATTAAAATGAGAGCTGCTTTTAAAAACAATGTGGAACCCTTTTTCATCACAAACACCTCGTTTTTATTATTTGGCTTCATTTTACCAGCTTTTTTATTGATTTACGATAAATTTTTATTATTAAGGAATAAAAAAAGAAAGAATGCAGTAGACAGCACTCTTTCTTTTTAATTTTCAGCTCGTAATAAGCGAAGCGCATTTAAGGTAACCAGGAGCGTTGCCCCCATATCTGCAAAAATAGCAATCCAGAGTGTCAGCCACCCCGGGATCACCAGCAGAAGTGCCACGACTTTCAGACCCAGGGAAAAGCCGATATTCTGCTTAATGATGGTTAACGCCCGCCGGCTTAAATGAACGGCGAACGGCAGTTTTGCCAGGTCGTCTCCCATCAGAGCAATATCAGCTGTTTCCAGCGCCGTATCCGTACCGGCGCCGCCCATTGCAATTCCGACAGTACTGCCCGCCATAGCCGGCGCATCATTAACGCCGTCTCCAACCATTCCGACTTTCTGGTGATCGGCGGTTATACGGCGGATAAATGATACTTTGTCTTCCGGCATCAGGTTGGCCTGAATCGAGGATACGCCAACGTCCCGGCCGATCGCTTCAGCCGTTGCCAGATTATCTCCGGTCAGCATAATGGTTTCTTTGATCCCTAATCGATGAAGGGACTGAATCATTTCCCTGCTTGATGTCCGAACGGCGTCCGCCAGGGAAAAAACAGCAAGCAGTTTGTCTGTGGTTCCGAGCAGAAGCACCGTATGGCCTTTTTCCTGGAGCTCCAATACTCGCTGTTCTTTTTCAATGGTCCACCAGCCCGGAGTCAGCTCCCGAAACAGAGCCGGGCTCCCTATATGATATTCAGTGCCTGCGATGGTGCCCTTCACTCCGCGTCCTGTTATGGACTGAAACTTCTCTACTTCCGTCTCCTTAAAAGAAACCTGTTCTTTTTCCGCCCGGTTGACTACCGCTGCAGCTAAAGGGTGCGAAGAGAGATTTTCCAGGGCTGCTGCGACGGACAGACTGTGCGATTTGTCTTCTCCAGATTCCGGTACATATATTTCCATTACTTCCGGCTTTCCCTGTGTGAGCGTACCTGTTTTATCAAAAGCGATGGCTTTCAGGCTTCCTGCCGCTTCCAAGTAAGAGCCCCCTTTAATAAGCACACCGTGCCGGGCTGCTGTTCCAATAGCTGTTACTACAGAAACAGGAGTGGAGATAACCAATGCGCATGGGCATCCTACCACCAGCACTGCCAGTCCTTGATAAATCCATACTTCCCAGGCAGCCCCAAAGAGGAAGGGAGGAATTACTGCAACTAGGAGAGCCGCCAGCATAATGACCGGTGTATAGTAGGCAGCAAATCGGTCCACGAATGCCTGCGAAGGAGCTCTTTGTTCCTGGGCTTCCTCTACCAGATGAATGATTTTCGCCATGGTGGTGTCTTCCATGCGTTTCGTAACGCGGATTTCAAGCATTCCTTCTTCATTTAAGGTACCGGCAAATACATTATCGGCAGCCTTTTTTTCTACCGGCATCGACTCTCCGGTAATGGTTGCCTGATTCACCATAGAATAACCTTTCACGACTTCTCCATCCGCCGCTATTTGTTGTCCCGGTTTCACAATCACCAGATCTCCTACGAGCACCTCCTGCACGGAAATAGTCATTTCCTGCTCTCCGCGTCGAACCACAGCCTCTTTCGGGCTGAGATCCATAAGCGACTGAATCGAATGCCGGGCTTTGTCCATAGAATATCGTTCCAGCGCCTCACTTACCGCGAATAAAATAACGACTATAGCGCCTTCTGCCCATTCCCCAATGAGAACGGCACCTATGACAGCAATCGTCATGAGCGTTTTCATATCAAAGGTAAGGCTGAAGATATTTTTTATACCGGTTATAAATAAAGAATAGCCGCCCGTTCCAATAGCTGCGAGATATAATCCTACAGAAAGCGCAGACGCTTCTCCGGCATATCCATGCGTAACGGCTGCTGCTATTAATAACAGAAGTGATAATAGGACAAATTGGTGTTTCTTCCAAAAAGGTGTCGTGTTTTCTGCGAACGTTTCTCCTTCGGGTATAATTTTTAAATTCTCAAATGCCCCGGCTTTTTCCAGTGCCTGCACCGTTGTTTCCCCGGTAACTACTACCTTTGATGCTGCGAACTGTACGTCCGCTTCTTTTACGCCTTCCAGGCGCAGCACGTTCTTTTCGAACGTTTTGGCACAGCCTGCTCAGGTGAAGCCCTGAATCCGGTAGACGTGCTTTTGATCAGCCATGGACATAAGGATCCCCTGCTTCCTCTTGATAGAGAAGCGCTGCTTCTATAATAAGGCGCACCCGTTCGTTTTGAAGAGAATACCAGACCAGCTTTCCTTCTTTTCGATACTTTACCAGTCCCGCCTGACGTAAAGATCGTAAATGATGAGATGCATTTGCTGTAGGAACCTGCAGTAGATAGGCTGCATCACAGACACACAGCTCGGACTCTATCATTAATGCCCGCATAATTTTCATGCGGTTTGGTTCCGCCAGTCCTTTAAACAGAATAGACGTTTCTTGTAATTGATCGTCGTTTATTTGGCCCGTAATTCGATTTATTTTATCCGGATCCACACAAGTAACCTCGCACACATCCATCGGCTTCTTTTCGCGTTTCATCGGTATTCCCCTTTCATTCAAACGTTTGTTTGATTATAACATTCAAATATATATTTGAATATATGATCAATAGTTCATTATAGTATGATTTCTTTTATACAATCTTCTATTAAAAAACTCCAACAGCAGAGAGAGTCCTCAGCCGTTGGAGTTTTTTTTTATTCAGATAAACTTCATTTCTTTTAAAAATAATCTAAGCTGCCTGCGGTCCCTCGTGCTTTTTCGGTGTTCTTCCCATTTTTTTCTTAATCTGAGGAACAAATCGATCCAGGCCGATCCGGCCCGCATTCCCTTTTCCGATGAGAAGAAGTACAGCCAGAACGAGCATAATAGGATTTACGGACACGGTACCGGCGAGCAGGAAGGCCATGTTCATCATGCCGCCAAAGAAGGCAAAAGTAGTAGTAAATAAACCAATCAGCAGCCCGGCTCCAACCAGCACTTCTCCCCACATAACGAGAAATCCCATCATTCCGGCATTAGGTACAGCAACATATTCCAGAAAAGCCGTATACCAGGGATAAGCCATTGCTTCTCCCCCGCCCTGCATTACCGGATCAGCTACGGCCTGTTGGAGAAACCCTCCCGGATTAAAACCTTCGGTTATTTTTCCGAGTCCGGAAGTAAGCCATGTCCAGCCCAAATACAAACGTGCTGCCAAAAAAAGTACCGCTGCGGTTTTTGTTTCTTTCAAAAAATGGATCATTGTTAAAAACCTCCCTTTTGTGAATGTTTTCACATATTTGTTATCTTTAGTATACATCGTTTTGTTATATTGTGAATGTTTTCACATAAAAAGACAAAAAATATTCACAATATGTCACTCTCCTACTTAACTAGTGGAATGAAGACAAAAATCGAAACACTATGTATAGGGATCAAAAGCCCTTCATTAGGAAAATGATTGGGGCTTTTCATGGCGATCGACAAAATGAATCGTGATCAGATCCATTAGGGCAAATCGAATATAGAGACGATACTGCTCAGTAGTAAGATACTCCTTATGCGTATCGAAAAAAATATTGTCAGTGTAAGTGAGATGAACCATTTTTCACCTCCTTGGGTGTTATTACTTTTAGCTTAACATATAGATAAATGATCAAATAAGCTGGTGTTAGTATAAATAGTGAAACGTTTGACACCGCATCAGTATAACGCCATATACGTTAATAGTATTCTTTAATAAGTACGTATAATCTTATTTTATAGGAAATGATTCCTCGTTTGCTGAAATCAGCAGAGGGACAGCGCAGGCCATAAGCAGGGTCAGCTCTGAATCCGGCGAAACTAATTTCCTGCAGGGAAATGTGGATTGATTTTTTCATATTATCTTTTTCATTTATTTTATTTGCTGAAATGAACGAAATGACTATGAATAGAGACATATGCTGTCAACTTCATCCTAATAATCTCCTTCTTTATAACCTTTTTTGGCAGCGTAATCAACGGAGGGTGTAAAGCATAACAAAGAATCTTACGATACCGCGTTTTTTAAATTATAACATTAGTTAAATTGACTAATAGTGTTAAAATAAATAAATTGAGTAAATAATTAGGTGGTAATAATATGCAGGGAAATTGGATAAAACATAAAGCAGTAACGCTGCATTATATTGATAGTAATCCTGACCATAAGAACGGCACTCCTCTTTTAATCAGCCCCGGCTTTATCTGAGTCTGCTGAAAATTATACAGCCTTAATGACCTCCCTTCTGCCAGCAAGGTGTATCACTTTCTCACACCGCGGCAGGGGAAAAAGCAGCGCCCCGGAAAAAGGATACACATTAGAACATCATATTGCTGATATAGAAGCTGTTGTAGACTATTTGGGATTAAAAAATTTCCACCTGATGGGCTATTCGAGAGGCGTATCCTACGCCTTAGGCTATGCTGTTAAACACAGTGCTTCTTTAAAAGGATTAATTCTCGCCGAATATCCGCCGGAACATAAAAAGATGCCTTACGGATGGGCAGATCAGTATTTAAAAACGCATTGGGGAAATGACTTGGGTGCAGACATAATGGAAGCACACGTTGTAAAAGCAATTGAACAGGAGTCAGCATATGTTAATTTTCATCCTCACCTCCATTCGATCAAATGTCCCGTTTTAATTATGAGAGGTGTCCTTAACGAGTCCCTGCTTTCCAAAGAACAGGCAGAAGTATATGAAGATGCATGGAAAGAATGCCGGATAGAAGTTTTTGAGAACTCCGGCCATACCTTAAAAGAATCAGAAGAAGAAAAGTTTGCAGAGACTTTAAAGCTATTTTTAAATAAGAATGAATGAATAAACCAGAATACTTCAGGTCCGCATAGTTTATGATAAATTCTTTAACGCTGTTACAAAGAAATCACATGCAAAATTCTCTTCGACCTAAGAGACTGGGATTAACTAAGAGTCAAAAAATCATCCCTTTTTTTGCATTTTGTGGAATATCTGGTTGACAAAGTTCTAATATACCCTATAATTCGTTATATAATATATATAAACAAAATGTATATTATATAGAGAACGATGCAAGCGGAGTGTGATAGCACGAATGAATATAACAAACGATACATTTATTAATCTAATATATATTCCTACCAGTCAAACCAGTGATACGAAAGAATTATTTGCCGATACGCTGCTGGCTCTCAAACGTTCTGTTTACGCGGATACCGATATAGAAAACTGGAACGGCTTTCAGCTTGGAGAAGAATTTCAACTAGGTTCTTATAAAGTGAAGGTAGTCGCCATTGTCCCCACTCATTTTTCTTCCATGGCAGAATACGACAGCTCCTCTGAAGCTTCCCATGTATCGTACTATTTGATGTCCCCGGCCGGCGTTCAATAGAAAATATGCTTTCCACTTTAAACTAAACCCCTACATTCCACTACTTCTTCCAGCCTGCAATTTCCTATCTCATCGCATTCATGTAGAGAAAAGAGGAATTTCCGTGGCAAATGAATTTCACTTTGCTGTGTATGAATCGTTATCCTTGGAACTGGATCCAGCATTTCATACCGTAGATAATATATTTAAAGCAGCTCAATGGAATGAAGAGATCACTATTTTACTCCCCTTTTATATGTATTGTTTTCATCCAACAGTATGGCAGATTTATTCTAAATGTTCCGATTATTATTATGTTCACCATTTGAATGCCGCTATGACTGCGGCCCTCGAGCTTTTTTCTATGGAAACAGACCAGGAAATGAAAGACTTCTTTATCAAAGCTTCCGCTAATCAAGCGGCTGCAGATCCAGGCAATTTATCTGTCTCCCTGCGGGCTGCCGCTCTTTGGTATAAACATCAATCCCTTCAGAAAAGGGCTGCATTTCTAACATCAAACCGCCCAATTAATGAAAACGTGTACTACCAGGTGATCAATAAAATGATTAAACAAAACAATAAAAATTTAGTGTAGCTGTTTATAAAGATTCGCCTTTTAACCATGGCATCGCTTTTCCATGAGGAAAAGCGATTTTTTTATGTATGGTCTATTGCTCCATCATCTGAATTAGATTGCCGCACGTATCGTCGAAAACCGCTATAGTAATATCCCCCATTACGGTAGGCTCCATTGTAAAGGTCACCCCCTTATTTACCAGCCGTTCATATTCTTCATGAATGCCTGCTATGCCAAACATCGTTACAGGAATACCATCAGCAAATAATTTCTCTTGATATTCTTTAGCAGCCGGATGGTTATTTGGTTCAAGCAGCAGCTCGGTCCCTCTCTGGTCATCCGGCGATACAAGCGTAATCCATCTGAATTCTCCTGCCGGCACATCCTGCTTTTTTACAAAACCCAGCACGTTCGAATAAAATGCTAAAGCTTTATCCTGATCCTGCACAAATATACTCGTCACAATAATTTTCATATTTGTATGGCCTCCTTTGATTTGTATAATGTATGAGAATCAATAGACTGATTTATGCAAAAAGAATTTGTGTGCACTTATTAATATACTGCACATTATTCTGAATAGTTTCACAAAACTCTTGTGTTTATTTAACTGTTGTTATATTATTATTTTCAAAGCATGACAGGTCTGGAATACAGCAAAAAGCCACCCCAGCTTTTTTTCGCATTTCAATCCCTCATCATGTTTTATAAAAGGAGATTTTATATGTTAGATCAGGATTCTATTTATATTGTTGGAGAAGCAAAGTCTCCTTCAAACAATCCAATCACTGACCAGTACAAAGTGTTCTTTATTGGCTTCGTCGTTGATGAACGATCTGGAAAAATTCTGGATGCCGACTGCTCTGCCATCCTTGAGTTAACGAGCAGGTTTGTACAGCATCTATTTGTCGGTAAGGAAATTACAGCGATAGACGAAATTGTAGCGGATATTGAGCGGAAATACCATGGCTCTTCTCAAAAGGCGATTATTGTCGCTTAAAAAACGCAAGCAAGAAGTATAGTCAATTGTTTGTACATACGAAATAGCTGCTTTATCTGTTACAGGATAAAATCCAGCCGGTTCTCTATTTTATAGAGGCTGGCTGTTTTTTTATGGAAAAATTAAAGGGGGAATCAAATGATTCAAGACGGCTTTCTATACGTAAGTGTATTGATAGCAGTTACTGC
>NZ_JALBWT010000059.1:0-17653 GCF_023845525.1 Sinobaca sp. H24 | reverse complement strand
CCGGTAAGAGGAGAAATTCTGGATAGAAATGACAACAGCCTTGCCGTAAATACGTCCATCGATCAGGTTGGAATCGTCCCGGGAGAAACGGCAGACGAAGAAGCGGCCGTAGAAGAGCTGGCTTCTCTATTGGATATGGAGGAGTCAGACATTACAGAACTTCTGTCAGAAGAATGGGTCACAGAAGAATCATTTGTGCCGATCAAAAAACTAACTCCGGAAGAGTCTGAATCCCTGCAGGAGATTGAAAATGTAGAAGGAGTGCAGTCCAGGGAAACGACGAGCCGCTACTACCCGCTTGAGGAACAGGCTGCCCATTTAACAGGGTACATTGGAACGATTACCGAAGAAGAGCTCGAAGAACGAGGAGAGGGATACAGCGAAGGGACAGCGCTTGGGAAGGCAGGAGCAGAGTATATATACGAAGAGCGTCTGCGCGGAACGCCGGGCCGGGCTCTTGTCACTACAGAAAGCGGGGAAGTCATTGCTGAACAGCAGGCAGAAGATGGGGAAACCGTTCATTTATCCATTGATACCGATGTGCAGGAAAACCTGTTTAACGAGCTGGACGGCGATTCCGGCACCGCGGCAGCCCTGGATCCAAAAACAGGGGAAACCCTTGGTCTTGTAAGTACACCAGCCTACAACCCAAACAATTATTTGTTCGGCTGGCCGGAAGGAGAATACGAGGAACTGAGTGAAGAAGAAGGACGTCCTTTTTCAGCTAAATTCAACAGTCTTTATGCTCCTGGCTCTACTATCAAGCCGATTACGGCTTCCGTAGGCATGAACCAGGGAAGCCTCGAGCCGGACGAAGAGAAAACAATTACCGGAGAGCAGTGGCAGCCGGACAGCAGCTGGGGAGGCTATTCGATCACAAGAGTTTCCGACAGGCTGGAGCAGGTAGACCTGAGAAATGCATTGATTACGTCCGATAATATCTTTTTTGCCCAAACGGCTTTAAATACCGGCGAAGAAAATTTTGCGGAAGGGCTGAGAAATTTTGGGTTTGATGAGGAACTTCCCTATGATTTTCCAGTGCAGCCGTCCGCAATATCCAATGAAGGATTGGTGTCAGACATTCTGCTCGCCGATACCGGCTACGGGCAGGGACAGATGATGATGTCACCGCTGCATTTAGCCACCACGTATACTACGTTTTTGAACGAAGGGGATATGCTCGTTCCACAGCTGGAAAGATTGAATGACACCGAACCGGAAGTCTGGAAGGAAAACGTTCTTCCTGAAGAAGGAGCTGATGTCATTACGGAAGGGCTGCGAGGCATCGTCGAAAACGAAAACGGCTCCGCGTATGAGCCAGTAAGGGAAGATCTGACCATAGCAGGAAAAACCGGTACAGCTGAACTCAAAACAGAACAGGGGGAAAGCGGCACCGAAAACGGCTGGTTTGTTGCCTACGATTACGAGCAGGAAGATCTGCTTGTCTCGATGATGATTGAAAATGTAGAAGATGAGGGCGGAAGCGGCTACGTCGTGGAGAAAGTAAAAAACGTATTTGAAAATAGAGAAGACTAATTAATACGGTAAAAAAAAGCCGTCTGCTTATTCCAGCAGACGGTCTTTTTTTACTTTAGTTATTGAATAATGTTTTTGACCCGTCCGACATTTCCATTCTCAAGGCGTACTTTAATACCATGAGGGTGCTGGGGTGATTTTGTCAGAATGTCTTTTACAATGCCATTTGTAGTCTTTCCGGTCCGCTGGTCCTGCTTGAGAACGATATCAACCTCTACACCGGGAGATATATCTTTTCTATACTGTCCATTTGCCATTTCTATTCCTGCTTTCTATAATATGCTTCTTCTTATTGTACGGCAGTAAACCTCTTTTGATAAGGGCAGACAAAAAAAGAGTCTAGTGGGCAGACTGCAGGCGGAGCCGGTTTCGATAGACGAGCATGTAGATCCCAAGTGTGGCGAGCACAAGCGTTCCACAGATAATATATACATAAGAATAAGTCATCAGCGAAGCAATCGTGCCGAGCACAAAGGAACCGACAGCAATGCCTGAATCAAACAGCATGAAAAAAGTAGCAGTGGCATGGCTCGTCCGCTCCGGCGGGGAAGCCTGGATAGCCATCGTCTGCAGGCTCGGCAGAATAGAACCGTAGCCCAGGCCGATCAATCCGCCGGCAAGAAGCAGCACAGCCGCTGTGGTGACGGTGCTGAGCAGAAATAAACCTGCAGAAAATACCAGCAGCGAGGGAATAATAACATAAGCTGGTCCCGCCCGGTCAAACAACCGGCCTGTAAATGGACGGGATAGCAGCATGACCGCTGCAAAGCAGACGAAGAACAAATTAACCGCATGAAACAGGTTAATGGATTCCGCGTATACCGAAATAAAAGAAATGACGCCTGCATAGGAAAAAGCAGCTAAAAACCCAATCGCGGATGGCGGAAAGGCTCTTTTTTCAACAAGGTCACTTAGAGCAAGCTCTTTAAAGACCGGCTGCCGGGTCGGAGTTTCTGCCGGGAGCCTGATAAGAAACGTCAGCACAAATCCCAGAATTGAAAAAGCCGCCAGACCGCCGAATAAAACGGTATATGAGACAAAACGAACGGCAGTCAGTGCAATAAACGGACCGACCACCACTGCTAAATTCATGGACATAATAAAATAGCCGAGTCCTTCGCCTTTTCTGGAGGCGGGAACGAGGTCAGCCGCAGCAGCAAGCAGTACAGTAGTCGCAATGCTGAACCAGATGCCGTGAAAGAAACGAAGTGCCAGCAGAAACACAAGCTCATGGGCGAATAAATATAATAGCATGGAGAGGGCGAACAAAAGGACACTCACCATCAGCATTTTCTTCTTGCCGAAGCTTTCGATAATCCGGCCGGCAAAGGCTCTTGTGAGGATGGCGGAAATGAGAAAAATCGTCGTGGCCAGACCTGCCTGTCCCTCTGTGCCGCCGAGTTCCTGCAGAACAAAAATAGGCAGAATCGTCAGCAGCGCATAAAAGGCGAGAAATACAAAAAAGTTATTAATCAGGGCAATCCAGAAAGGCTTTGTCCAGATTTTTTCTGAATTGGTTGGTGACACAGGAGCTACCTTCTTTCTTCCGAGTAATCTATTTTTTCCAACAGCCGGGCAAGCTGCTGTTTTTCACCGGCTGACAGGCGGCAGAGCATGTTTCTTTCGTGGCGCCTTACGCTTTCGTCCACCGCCGGAAAACATGCCAATGCCTTTTCGGTCAGACTGACAACGCGTTCTCGCTTATCGATGCCGGATTGACGCTTTATATAACCGCTCTCTTCGAGCTTCAGCAGCGTGCGGGTAATGGTCGGGGATTCTACATGCAGGTATTCTGCCATTTCTTTCTGCGTCATGCTTCCATTTTTCTTCAGACAGTAAAGAAGGCTCCACTGCGAGCTGAACAGGGCATGTTCCTGAAGCTCATAGTTAATGGATTTCATGGAGAGTCGGACCTTTTGGTGCATGAGTGTAAAAATATCGCGGTCAAGCGTAATAATAATCCCTTCTTTCCATTTAGTTACTTAGGTAATTAATTATTTATTGAGTATAGCTTAAAAAAAGAGGGAAAGCAAAAATAGATTCCCCGGATAAAAATTGATCCCGACTGCATTATTCGTAAAGGGTTTATGATAAAATACAAGAGTGAAAAAAAGCCAAAATACATACAAGGGAGAGATAAAATGAGTAAATTACTAGTATTCGGCCACAAGAGCCCCGATATAGATACGATATGTTCAGCTATCGCGCATGCTGCCTTAAAAAACAAAACAGGAGATGAGGCAGAAGCGGTAAGATTGGGTGAAATAAACGGCGAAACCCAGTATGCCCTCGACTATTTCAAAATCGAAGCACCACGTCTGGTAGAATCGGTTTCCAATGAAACGGACCGCGTCAGCCTTGTAGACCATAATGAAGCGCAGCAAAGCGTGGATGATCTGGCTGAAGTGAGCATCAAAGAAGTAATTGACCACCACCGTATTGCCAATTTCCAAACATCTGAACCGCTTTACTACCGCGCAGAGCCTGTAGGCTGCACCGCAACTATTTTGAACAAAATGTACAAAGAATACGGCGTAGAGATCGATAAAAGCACAGCCGGGCTGATGCTGTCTGCGATTATTTCTGATTCTCTTCTTTTCAAATCGCCAACGTGCACGCATGAAGACGTAGTTGCTGCTGAAGAGCTCGCCGGCATAGCAGGCGTTGATACGGACAGCTATGGCCTGGAAATGCTCAAAGCAGGAGCGGACATCAGCGGCAAGACTGAAGAAGAGCTGATCTCCCTGGATGCTAAAGAATTTTCGATGGGAAATGCAAAAGTACAGATAGCCCAGGTGAATGCTATCGATCCAAACGAAGTGCTGGAGCGTCAGACAGAAATTGAAAAAGTCATGAACGAGGCTGTTCAGAATAATGGACTTGACCTGTTTGTTTTCGTCGTAACTGATATTTTAAACAGTGATTCTATCGCAGTAGCGGTGGGAGAAAAAACGGATGCAGTAGAAAAAGCATTTAATGTGACTTTATCCAACAACAAAGCGGTATTAGAGGGAGTAGTCTCGCGTAAAAAGCAGATTGTTCCTGTTCTGACGGATGCGCTGAAATAAAATCAAAGCTGTCCGGATCTTTTTCCGGACAGGCTTTTTTTTAAGCGGAATTGTTTTGTATGTATTACCAGGAGGAGGAGAGTGGTTGTGGAATCAAGTATTGTATCGTTGAATGTGGGCGTGCCGGAGAATATTTCCTTAAAAAAAGATAAGCAGATTATCTCGGGGATAAATAAACAAAGCGTGGGATGGAAAGCGGTCTTCCTGTCTTTTAACGGCCTGTCAGGAGATGAGCAGGCTGATCTTAAAAATCATGGTGGTCCGGATAAAGCAGTATGTGCCTATCCGGTGGAGCACTATAAACATTGGAAAGACCATCATGACATGAATGTGACCGAAGGAGCCTTTGGAGAGAATCTGCTGCTGCGCGGTATGCCGGAGACAGAAGTCTGCATTGGGGACATTTACGAATGGGGGGAATCTCTCATACAGGTCAGTCAGCCCAGACAGCCATGTTATAAACTTGCAGAAAAGCACGGCATTCCGAAACTTCCTTTATTTGTAAGGGAAAATGGTTTCTCCGGTTATTATTTCAGAGTGCTGAAAGAAGGAATGGTTTCTGCAGAAGATGAATTAATAAAACAGACGAGCGATCCGGCAGTCTCCATTGCGGAAATTAACATGCTGACATACCAGCCTATCAACGATCATGAACCCATTTTTGCTCTTCTTCATAGTCCAGTGCTTGCAGAAAGCTGGAAAAAAACCCTGCGGAAAAAGTATGGTATTACAGAAACGGCAGGAGATGACAGATGAAAAGAAAATGGAGTTTTGCTGCAATGGCAGGAAGCGCCGTTCTTCTTCTCTGCCTGCTTTTCGTATTTTTCCTCTGGGATAACGATCCTTATGATTATCACAGCAGCGGCGTGAATAATGACCTTGATTTATCGAAAGATGATGAGCTTTTTGCTTTTTCTTATTTTCAGCAGGGGGAACGTTCAATTTATACGCTGCCCGTAACAGGAGGAACGCCGGAACCTATCCCCAATGATACGGGAGAGGATCAGCACCAGCCTTCGTTTAATGAAGCAGGAACGGAACTTCTGTATTTATCCGACAGCCCTGAAGGAATAAGCTATTTAAACAAAATCAATCTGCTTACCCTGGAAACAGCCGAGTTAACATCGGAAAACCTACATATAAGAGATGCTGTTTTCTCACCGGATAATGAAAAAGTATACTTCATCGGTATTGAAGCGGATGATTGGTTTGCTGAAGATATGGAAGCTGCGGGCGGCTTTGATGTATACGAAATGGACAGCGGGGGAGGGGAGCCGGTAAAGCTTACGGAAGAAGATAGTTATGTGATGAGTGCGCTTTCGATTGCAGAAGATGGGTCGACGCTTTTTTACAGCACTACCGGGGATGAAGGCGAAGTAGTGAAGGCTTATTCACTCGATGGAGCCGATTCATACGACCAGCTTGTTAACAGACTGCCTTCAGGCGTGTATTCACCGGCGCTTTCTCCAAATGGCCGGGAGTTCGCCTATACAACAGCGTCCGATCTGGCAGATGGAGACATGTATCAGTATGAACTATTTGTTCTTAATATTGAAAATGGAGAAAGCGAACGCCTTACCGAAGGCTCGATGAATGTCGATTCTCCGGTGTTCTTTCATAACTCTGATTATATTGCTTATATGGAGCAGCAGAACTGGCCGCAGGACCCGCCGGTTTTTGAATTGAAAAGCATGAACCTGCAGACTACAGAAGCACATGAAATCCCAATGAACACATCCGGTATTGAAGGAACGTCCCTTCATCCGGCGCAGCTGCTAAATGGTATACTTGATCCCATCGTATTTGGGACGCTGTACACCATTCTGCTTGTAAGCGCCGTTGTTTTCACCGGCCTGGGCGGGGGGAACGTTTATCTTCCTCCGGTGATAGGGACGGTGGTTTCCGGGCTGAGTGCAGCTGCTGCTTTCTTGATAGTGAATTCCAGTCCTTGGGTTATGATAGCGCCCGTGGCGTTCAGCATCGGAATTTCCATCTGCACAGCAGCTGGGTTTGCTGCTGCGTTCATTTGGAAAAAGACTCACAGCAAAAAGAAGCTGCGTAAAGTTTCCTGACAGCTTCTTATTATTTATATAAATACCCAAAATAAATGTTTAAGAGAAGCCCAGTGCGGCTTCTCTTTTTGTATTGCTGCGTTTCAGCCAGCCTGGTAATCACCGCTTTTGCCGCCGGTTTTCCGGAGAAGCTTCGTTTCTTTGATGATCATACCTTTATCAACTGCTTTGCACATGTCGTAAAAAGTCAGCGCAGCTGTAGTCGCAGCGGTGAGGGCTTCCATTTCCACTCCTGTATTGCCTTTGCATTTCACCGTAGCCCGAATGTGCAGCTCCCATCCTTCTTCTGCCTGCTGGTAAGCAAATTCCAAATCTGTTCCCTGGAGGGCAATAGGATGGCACATAGGAATAATGTCGGACGTTTTCTTCGCTCCCATAATACCAGCCAGCTGGGCAGTATGAAGGGGGTCGCCTTTTTTCAGCTGCTGTTTTTCAATTGCCTCATACAGTTCATCGCTTAAGTGAACGATGCTTTGGGCTGTGGCAGACCGGCTCGTTTCCTGTTTTTCAGAAATATCCACCATACGGGCGCGGCCGGATTCATTATAATGTGTGAATTCATCCATCGTTTTTGCTCCTTTTATGCATTCTTGTTTTGTTATTTACGAATGTTTCCAATCTTCAGGTCGATTGATGTTAATAAAATCTTTCTGTGTATCGGGAAATTCCACATACAGTACGTTGATTTCATCAAGCAGGGCTTTCATGCTGCTGTTCTCCGAACCGGCCTTTTCAGCAGCGGCCAGGCAGGAAGAATGATAAAGCCCGTGAAGCGGCTGAAACCGGCCTGCAGAGAGAGGAATAACCGCCTGTTTATCCGGAGAAGTTTCTGCTTTTTCCAATAAGGCAGCAACGAATTCTGCAGTGACGAACGGAACGTCGGCAGCTAAAAGAAACAGCCAGCTGTCCTGCTCCACAAGGCGAAGTGCCTCTTTTAGTGCTGCCAGCGGTCCCGAGAACGGCTCTATTTCTATAATAATGGAAGTCTGAGGGCTGTCGAACCGTCCGGCGAGCTGCTCATTTGTAATAATATATTCTTTTTTCAATACCGGCTCCTTCAAAAGCATCCAGGCTGTACTGATATAAAGGCTTTCCGTTATAAATCTCAAACATTTTCGCCCGTCCGTACCGGGAGGATCGGCCTCCTGCCAGCACAGCTCCTGCTGCGGTAATGCTCATTTGGTTAACTCTCCGATTAAATGGGGAAGAGAAGGAATAATAAGCTTCTCCATTCCAAGCTGGACGGCATTGCTTGAACCCGGCAGGGCAAATACCGCCGTGCTGCCGATACTTCCACCAATAGCCCGGCTGAACAGGGCCTTAGCGCCAATTTCTTCATAGCTGAGCATCCGAAACAGCTCTCCGTATCCGTGCAGTTCCTTATCCAGGAGAGAAGCAACGGCTTCATATGTGACATCTTTTGGGGAAACGCCGGTTCCACCGTTCATAATAACAGCCTGAATCATTGGATCCTCTACCCATTTGCTGATCTGCTGTTCAATAACCCGGCGGTCGTCTTTTATAATGCTGTAGTCCTGAACGTGAAAGCCGGCATCCTCGAGAAAAGAATGAATAAGTTTTCCGCTTTTATCTTCTGCTTTTCCTCTTGTATCGGACATCGTCAGAACGGCTGCCCTTAGAGAATGTGCGTCGTTTTCGTGATGCATTCTTTTAATTCTCCTTTCCATATGTGTTAGAATTAGTCTCTAAAGAAGGTACAGGCTGTTTTCTGTTTATTATTCTATCAGCTTTTTTCCGAATAAGGATACTAAAACAAATGACGGTGCTGTTTTTCTCATCGACCGAACCTAATCCAGAACGCTTAAAACCCTGGCATTTTTGTTAGACAGGGGACAAAGCAGATGAATGTTATAGACAGGAATGGAACGTTTTCCACTGCCTGAACGTTTTTATATATTATCCTTATGCTATGAAGCAGAGGATGGCACCATCCCGTGCTTTTCCAAGAAACCATTGGCCGGCCGGAGTTTTTATCTATTCGCAGGGGGGATTAAGATGTTGAAGCAAAGCCCGACGCTCGACCAATACAAACGGCCTCTGCAGGATCTGCGCATTTCAATTATGGACCGCTGTAATTTTAGATGCTCTTACTGCATGCCAAAAGAAATATTCGGGGATGATTATGTTTTTATGCCGGAAGAGGAGCTGCTGTCTTTCTCAGAAATCACGATGCTGGCAGAAGAATTTGCTGCACTCGGTGTAAAAAAACTAAGGCTCACAGGCGGCGAGCCGCTGCTTAGAAAAAACGTACCCGACCTGATAGAACGGCTTGTGAAAATAGAAGGAATTGAAGATATCGCCCTTACAACGAACGGCGTTCATTTAGTAAAACAGGCCAAAGCGCTCAAAGAAGCCGGTCTGATGCGGATTAACCTCAGCCTGGATGCAATCGATCCAAAGGTGTTTCAGGAAATGAACGGACGGAAAGTAAAACCGGATATTGTTCTGAAAGGAATGCAGGCTGCAGTTGATGCCGGCCTGCATGTGAAAGTGAACATGGTTGTTCGAAAAGGGGTCAATGACCAGGAAGTGGTTCCGATGGCCAGATACTGCAAAGATATAGGCGTGACGCTCCGCTTTATTGAATTTATGGATGTTGGCCAGACGAACGGCTGGGACTATTCACAGGTCGTTACAAAAAAAGAACTGTTGGAGATGGTTTCCACGATTGCACCACTGCAGCCGCTTGAGCGGGACTATCTGGGCGAAGTCGCGAACCGCTATGGATATGAAGGGTCCAACGTTGAGGTAGGGTTTATTTCCTCTGTATCGGATGCGTTCTGCGGAACGTGCACGAGAGCAAGAATATCTGCAGACGGTAAACTTTTCACCTGTCTTTTTGCCGAAACCGGCACCGATCTAAAGACCCTTGTAAGAAGCGGAGCTTCCACGGATGAAGTCAGGCATTTTATTGAAAACGTATGGAACGGCCGGACGGATCGCTATTCAGAAGAACGGACCGAAGAAACCGTGAAAAACCGTAAAAAAATTGAGATGTCCTATATCGGAGGATAAAACAGCATGAATGATAGATACTCAAGGCAGATTCTTTTTCCAGGCATAGGACCAGACGGCCAGGCCAGTCTGCAGACAAAGCATGCCCTTATACTGGGCGCAGGCGCCCTCGGCAGTGCTGCCGCCGAAACGCTAGTACGCGCCGGCGTCGGAGAATTAACCATTATTGACCGGGACTACGTGGAGTGGAGCAATCTTCCGAGACAGCAGCTGTATGGAGAAAAAGAAGCGGAGGCGAAGATGCCAAAAGCCGTTGCGGCCAAAGAGCGTCTGCAGGCGATCCGGAGCGATGCAGTGATTCACAGCCTCGTCATGGATGCGACAGCTGAAAAGCTCGAAGACATCGCCCCGGGACTGGATATTTTAATCGACGGATCGGATAATTTCGATATTCGATTTATTTTGAACGATCTTTCCCAGAAATACAGGATTCCATGGGTGTTCGGAGCCTGCGCCGGAAGCTATGGTATGAGCTTCACGATTATTCCGGGAGAAACGCCCTGCCTGCAGTGTATTCTGCCGGCCATTCCCGCATTCAGCGTAACGTGTGAAACAGACGGCGTTATTGCTCCAGCGGTGCAGATGACGTCAGCCTATCAGACGGCAGAAGCGCTTAAGATCCTTTCCGGCCGAACGGAAGCAGTCCAGACGAAGCTGACGCTGTTTGACGTCTGGAAAAATCAGCATCACGCCATACAGGTCGGCAAAACGAAAAAAGATACGTGTCCTTCCTGCGGCACCTCACCGGCATATGCGCATTTAGCCGGCGCAGATGATACGAAGATGGCGGTGCTCTGCGGCAGGGATACGGTCCAGATTCGTCCCGAAACGTCACGGTCCTATGATTTTACGTATTTGGAAACTAAGCTCAGCCGGCACGGCCGGGTACAGAAAAACCCTTACCTGCTGTCCTGCGCGCTTCCAGACTACCGTCTGGTCGTTTTCCGGGATGGACGGGTGCTCGTTCACGGCACGAAGAAAGTAGAGCAGGCCAAAGCAATTTATGAAAAATACTTTTTATCGTAAGGAAGATGCCGAATGGTGGAAAAAAGAAAACCAATGCCCGTAGAAGACGCGGTCCGTACCGTCATGAAGCAGACACTTGCAGCGGAAACGGAAATGCTTCCGCTCGCCGAGGCCCATGGCCGTATGCTGCGGAAGATAACGGCGGATCATGATGTGCCGCCTTTTAATAAATCTCCATATGATGGGTTGCCGTGCGGTCCGAAGATACGACAGGAGCCGCCAGAGACCATCCTGTCACTTTAACCGTAGCTGGTGAAATCGGAGCGGGCTCCGTATTTCCGCGCCCGGTGGAAAAAGGGGAAGTCGTACGGATTATGACCGGCGCCCAGATGCCCGCCGGGTGTGACGCGGTAGTTATGCTGGAACTTGTAAAGGAACTAGGGTCTGACGAGATAGAATTAAAGCGGGAGATTAAGCATCACGACAATATTTCCTTTCAGGGAGAAGATGCTAAAAAAGGCACAGTACTCGTAGAAAAAGGGACATTTATTAACCCGGGTATTTCGGCACTGCTGGCGACCTTCGGCTTTGCCCAGGTTTCTGTGGCAAAAAAACCCCGGGTCGGGATTATAGCGACAGGCAGTGAACTGCTCGAAGCAGGAGAACCGCTTGAACCGGGAAAGATCCGCAACAGCAATGCATACATGGCAATCGCCCAGGTCGAAAGGGCCGGCGGGGAAGCCGTGTATTTCGGGAAATTTAACGATGACTTTGATGACTGCCTGCAGGCGACAACTGAAGCCCTTCAGGTAGTGGACGCTTTAATTACAACAGGTGGTGTGTCCGTAGGAGACTATGATTACATGCCGGCTATTTTCGAAAGCCTGGGAGCAGAAGTGTTGTTTAATAAAGTAGCGATGCGCCCGGGAAGCGTCACGACAGTGGCGGCAGCGGGCAGTAAAGTACTGTTTGGACTGTCCGGAAATCCTTCAGCCTGTTACGTTGGATTTGAGCTGTTTGTACGTCCGTTAATGAGAACGGCGATGAAAAGCAGCCGGCCGCACTTGAAAAAACAGTCCGCTTTCTTAGCAATGGACTTTCCAAAGGCAAATCCATTTACCCGTTTTGTGCGCGCATCTTCGTATGTAGAAGATGGAAAGGTGTACGTCAAGCCCGCGGGTCTTGATAAATCAGGCTCGGTCACATCGATTGCCGGAGCAGATGTATTTATTGTTCTGCCGGGGGGCACGAGAGGCTACGAAAAAGGAATGAAAGTAGATACCCTTCTGCTTGAAGATACAGAGGGAAGTGAATGGCCGTGGAGCAGCATCGTCCCGTCTTACAGATAACCGGCTTCCAAAACAGCGGCAAAACGACGCTTGCGGAAAAACTCATCCGTGCTTTTTCAGACATGGGGTGGAGCACAGGTACGATCAAACATCACGGACACGGCGGTAAGCCGGACAGTTTAGAAGATAAAGACAGCGGAAGGCACCTGGCAGCAGGTGCTTCTGCTGCATTTGTAGAGGGAGGCGGCATGCTTCATATCCAGTCACCGGGCGCCGGATGGACCCTCGAGCGCTTAATTGACGCCCAGGCTTTGTTTGATCCGGATATTATACTGGTGGAAGGCTATAAGAAAGCAGGATACCCAAAAGTTGTCATGATCCGAACAAAAGCAGATATGGAGCAGTTAAAAGACAGTGAGCAGGTACTCTGTTTCATCTCCTGGGATAAAAACCTGACAGAAGAAAAGACTCCTGTGTTTTTTATAGAAGATACACCGAAGTATATGGAATTTATTATAAATCAAATGAGGGACGCTTTATGACAGATGATACGTTGTTTTCTATTTCCAGCCGTCCGATTAATCCGGCAGATCTTATTAAAAAAGTGGAGCACCGCAACTGCGGCGCCATTACGACTTTTATAGGAACCGTCCGGGAAATGACGCACGGAAAAAAAACGCTGCGCTTGGAATATCAGGCTTATGAAAAAATGGCCGTAAAAAAGCTCGAAGAGATCGGCAGCGAAATGGAAGAAAAGTGGCCGGGGACCATTACAGCAATTACCCATCGCACCGGAATGCTTGATATTTCGGATATTGCTGTAGTAATCGCCGTTTCTTCGCCGCATCGGAAAGCGGCGTACGAAGCAAACGAATATGCCATTGAACGAATTAAGGAAATCGTTCCGATCTGGAAGAAGGAATACTGGGAAGACGGCACGAAATGGATAGGAGATCAGCTGGAGAACACTTCTTATGAAAAAGGATTCCCGGAAAAAGGAGAGAAATGAAATGATTAAAGTATTGTTTTTTGCCCGCCTTCAGGACGAGGCTGGAACAGAAGCACTGGAAGCACAGAAAGCGGGACAGACGGTTCAGGAAATAAAAGCATGGCTGAAAGAAGAGTATCAGTTGTCTTCCTTGGATCAGGCAATGGCCGCGGTAAACGAAGAATTTGCGGATAATGAAGATACGCTTTCCGATGGCGACACAATTGCATTTATTCCACCGGTAAGCGGCGGATAAAATATGGAAAAGAATGGTGGGGAAGCCGAATGATATCATTTCAAAAACCAAAAGCAGAACAGTTTTTTCAAACGACAGTTATCCAGCAATTTGCTGTGAATGCAGAAGAATCCCAATTAATGTTCAGTTCCAACATGAATGGAGCGTTTAACATCTGGGGCATGGATCTTCCCCATACGTTTCCTTATCCGCTGACGTTTATCAATCAGAACTGTCACGGTATTCATTATGCGGAAAACTCCGATTTTGCCGTCGTCAGCTTTGATGAAAACGGAGATGAAAACAGCCAGCTGTATGCCATGCCGCCGGAAGGAGGGCAGCTTGTTCCGCTCCGCACCGGAGAAGGGGAAAGACATTTCTTCGGCTCTCTTTCTGAAGACGGGAAACGTCTGTATTATACAACGACAAGGGACAATGCGACTTTTTTGAATACGTACTGCTATGACCTGGAAAATGATACGGAAAAGAAGCTGATCGAAGGAAGCGGAGGAGCCACCTATTTTTCGGCGCGGAGTCCGGAGGAACAGACGATTGCGTTCATCCGCCATTTTGCCAATACATATGTTCTTGGTTATCTGCATAAAGGGGGCAAAGAAGTACAGCTCACCCCGGATAACGGAGAACAGCATACGGTATCGGATATGGTATTTACAGGTGAAAAAGATATGTATCTGCTTACCAACTATGGGGAAGATTTTACCTATCTGGCTCATTTTGACGTAGAAAACGAGCAGTTTACAAAGGTAGTAAATGCCCCGGAAGGCGAATTCTCCAGCCTTCATTTTGATAAGGATAGAAAGAAGCTGTACTTGTCTGCTTCTCTTGGTGTAGAGGATCTTCTCTATATGTATTCCCTGGAGGGGAAAACGCTGGATAACATAGAGACACCCGTGGATGTAATCGAGCAGATTACGATAGGGAAAAGCGGAGCGGTGTACTTGATGGGACGCCGTGCCGTTGAACCGTTTAATATTTTTAAGCTAGCTGACGGGTCCGGGGACTGGGAGCGCCTGACTTCTTTTAAAGTTCCCGGTATTGCAGAAGAAAGTCTCGTAGATCCGGATGTGATCCGCTATCCTTCCTATGACGGGCTGGAAATAGAAGCGCTCTACTTTAAAGCAAAGCCGGAGGTGGATAACGGATACCTGATTCACTGGCCGCACGGTGGTCCACAGGCGTCAGAACGTAAGATGTTCCGGGCATTGTTCCAGCTGCTTTTAAACCGGGGCTACAGTATTATTGCCCCGAACTTCCGGGGATCGACAGGCTACGGTCTCTCTTTCATGAAAATGGTGGAAGGCGACTGGGGATACGGACCGAGGCTGGATAATGTAAAAGCAATTGATTATATGATCGAACAGGGATATGCAGATAAAGACAAAATTCTGCTGATGGGCGGAAGCTACGGCGGCTATATGGCACTGCTGCTGCACGGACGGCATGCAGACTATTATCAGGCTGTAGTCGATATCTTCGGGGTATCCAACTTGTTCAGCTTCGTAGAATCGGTACCCGAGCACTGGAAACCGGTTATGAAACAGTGGGTTGGGGATCCGGAAGCAGATAAAGCGAAGTTTACAGAAGATACGCCGATTACGTACCTTGATTCAATGACCAAACCGATGCTTGTGATTCAGGGAGCGAATGATCCACGCGTAGTGAAAGCAGAATCGGACCAGATCGTAGAAGCATTAAAAGAAAAAGGCGCGGCTGTAGAATATATCGTGCTCGAAGATGAAGGCCACGGCTTTTCAAAGAAAGAAAACGAAATCAATGTATACAAAAGCGTGCTCGCCTTTTTTGAAAAATATACGAAGCACTAACACAATAAAAGAAAAAACGGAGCTGTTCCAAAAGTCCACTAAAAAAACAGGACCGGGCGGAAGCTTTCGGCAGACCATGCCTCAGCTAAAAAGGGGAAAATTGGCCTTTTTATCTTCACCGATGGCTGTTCTGCCCGAGGAGTCACCGCCTGGTCTTTGTTAAAATTTACAACAGAAATAACCATTTAGGTAACGGAAAAAACCTCGTATTCCTTTCAACAGGAATACGAGGTTTTTTGATAGATTTTTTTTTTCTCATTAAAATAAAATTTACAAAATAGGTCCTGGGACAGCCCCGTTTTATTCAGGCTGCAGAAAACCATAGGAATCAAAAACTTCTTCTGCTTCCGGTCCGGTAAGGTAATTAAGCGCCTCACGGGCGTTTTCATTTTCTGCTCCATCGGCTGTAAGAGCAATTGGGTATTCGATCGGAGAGTGAAGAGCGGGATCGACTGCTGTTACGATATCCACCTGATCAGTAGAGGGGGCATCGGTTGCATAGACAAAACCTGTCTCTGTTTCGCCGCTGGCAACAAAAAGTACAGCTTCTTTCACATTACGGGACTGAACGATTTTATGTTTAATTTCATCAAAAATACCGAGCGACTCCATCATTTCCTGTGTATAGATTCCGGCCGCAGCATCGGTCGGGGTTCCGGCCGCTAATTTATCTACGGCATCCGTCGTTAAGTCGTCAAGACCACTCAGCTTTTCCGGTTCACCAGCATTTTTCGATCATTACCAGCTCATTTGCAAGTACGTTCTGCCTGGATTCCTGGTCGATCAGCTGTTCCTCTTCAAGAACATCCATTGATGTATTGGATGCACTGAAAAAAATGTCAGCATCTGTCCCGCCGGCTATTTCTTCCTGCAGAGTGCCCGAGCCTTCAAAGGTAAATGTTACGTCTGTACCGAGAGCCGTTTCCAGTTCTTCTTCCATCGATTCAAGCGAATCCTGAAGACTGGTGGCAGCATAAATATTTATAGCATCCTCTTCCTCGGCCGCCTGTCCGCAGGCAGCAAAAAGAGGAAGAAGCGGAAGGAAAACAAAGAATATTCGTTTCATACAAAAGCAACCTTTCTTCTCAATATTAACTGAGGTTCTTCTACTTAGTGTAATCGAAATTCCCGGCGCCGGGAAAAGAAAAGCCTCCCATTTTGTGAATGGGAGGCGAACTTTATACAGCCAGATCGGCAATAGCTTTATTTCGCTCAGCCTGTTCCTCTGGATCAGCAAGATCATATTTTTTTAAAAGATGAAACAATTCATTGAGTCTTTCCTGGGAAAGCTCTTCTGTAAGAAGGAGATCTGCTTTTTGAGAAATATCTTTCGGCATAAAGCCGCGCTGGCTGTTCAGCTTTTCTTTTACCTGTTCCGGTGTGTGGTCGATACTGCAGGAACTCATGTAAAAACCTCCTTGATTATGAATGAATACGTTCCGGATGGGAATATACATTAAATGACTGTCCTCGTATAAAGCCTACAGCTGTAATGTTTAAGTCTTCGGCCAGTTCAATTGCCAGGTTGGTAGGTGCGGACTTGGAAAGCACGACGCCCACACCTATTTTCGCAGCCTTTGTTAATACTTCTGAGGATAGGCGTCCGCTGAATACAAGCACCTTGTCCCGGACGGGAATCTGGTTCTGCAGGCAGTAGCCGTATAATTTATCGAGAGCGTTATGACGTCCAATGTCAGTTCTGCTTACAATAAGCTTCTCCGGCGTTCCAATGGAGGCATTATGAACCCCGCCGGTGCCTTTGAATAACGTGCTTTCTTCCTGCATGTTTTTCATTAACTGAATGCATTGGGAAGCGGAAAGGGTAACTGCTGATACCGCTGTTTTGGTTGTTTTGACATCGCTCTGAAAATAGAACTGGCGGCTTTTGCCGCAGCAAGAGCCGATTACCCGTTTCGAGTACTGCGCGGGCTGCATGGTTTTGCCGTTCGCAAGCTGAACGTAGGCAAAGCCTTTACTTTCATCGATTTCAAGCGAAGCAATCTCTTTATAAAACAAGATCACTCCTTCAGAAGCGAGAAAGCCGATCACCATTTCTTCAAAATGAGTGGGAGTGCAGACCATTGTAGCAAATTCTTCACCGTTCACATAAATAGTAAGCGGAAATTCGGTAACGATGCTGTCCTCTATTTCAGAAAAGGCCTCCCGGTCATAGCGTACGATAGACCGTGTCAGACTCATCTTATCTGCTGATTGTTCGATAGCCATAGTCGTACCTCTTTTCGTAGGAGCGTTACCTTAATGAAAACACATTCATGAACAGGAAACAACTATTCCGCCGGTCATAAATTTTTCTTGTACTTTCGATGAAAACAGGATATGATTTATACAAAGTTCATGCACGTGAAGCGATAAAATCCCGAGGCAGCGACCCTGTTATCGGTTTTATTTGCAGCACATTTGTAAGCGATTACCTTTGGTGGAAAAGTAGCGCATACCTGCTTAATACTAAACGTCGTCCGACTTTTTAAGGGATACTTGTATCCTTTTGGAGAGCTGGCGGCGTTTTTTCTGTTTTAAAAGCAAGTATTCCACCGAAATCAGCACCTTACACCGTTTTTATACTATGACATGAAAGAGGAGAAAAGAAATGGGAAAAAC
>NZ_JALBWT010000058.1:0-19351 GCF_023845525.1 Sinobaca sp. H24 | reverse complement strand
TAAAGGGAGGGGTATTTATGAAGAAGAAAAAGATATACGGGCTGTTAGCAGGCAGTGTAGCGGCAGCGGGGTTACTGTCGGCATGCGGAGGTAACGATAGCTCCCAGTCTGAAGGAGATAGTGAAGTTGTCGAATTAGATTACTGGCGTTCATCTGAAACCGGGCGTCCGGATTATGAAGCTTTTATGAGTGTAGTAGAACGATTTTGAAGAACATGAAGATATTAATGTAAATATTGATACCACCCCGCATGATGATTACAAAACACGGTTGAATACCAGAGCAGCCGGCGGCGAACTTCCGGATGTCTTTCAAGTTTGGCCCGGCGCAGAATTGGAGCCTCTTGTTCAGGGAGAAGTTGTAGATCCTATTGATGATTTCAAAGGTTACTGGACCGACAGCGGTCTGCTTGAGGAAGAAGCTTTTAATGAGTTTACAATAGAAGGCAGTACTTATGCGGTTCCTCTTAATACCAACCCTACACATTTTGTTTACTATGACGAGGATATTCTAGCCGAGGCAGGTTATGATACGTTTCCAGAAACATATGATGAATTTATACAGATGATTGATGATCTAAATGCTGAAGAAGTCACACCGATTGCTTTAGGTAATTCAGCAGGCTGGGTTCTACAATCTGTTTACTTATCCACGATAGCAGACCGATTTACCGGAAGCGATTTTCTGGAACAGGTAGAAAATGGAGAAGCTTCTTTCACAGATCCTGAATTTGTAGAGGCTCTCGGAGTAATTGAAGAAATGGTGGAAAAAAATGCGTTCAATGAAGATTTAAATACTATAGACAACAGTCAAATGGTTGATTATTTCCTTCAGGGTAACTCAGCCATGGTTATTGATGGAAACTGGTCCGTTAATGAAATGCTGGAGAACATGCCTGAGGGGAAAAATGTTAATTTAACTTCCATTCCACTTGAAGATTCCAATAGTATTTCTACTACAATGGGTACGGCTATGGCCATGAATAGTGAGCTATCGGATGAAAAGAGAGAAGCGGCAGAAACATTTTTGAAATGGGTGTATAATGAGGAACTTTTTGAAGATATTCAGGGACTGGGAAGAGCCATTCCAACAAACGTGGAAGCGCCTGAAGATGAACTGGATGATTTAACTATCAGAATGCTTGAAGTGATAGAAGAATCCGAAACCGGCTCCTGTTTATGACGCAGTGTTGAGCACAGGTCAAATTGATTTACTGGAAAACCAGCTGCAGTCACTTACTCTTGGTGACGCTACTCCTGAAGAAGTCGCAGAAACTATGCAAAACGAAGTAGAGAACTAGAAAATCGGTTAAATCCATTATAGTATACTGTAAAAGAGGATAGGTCCCTGATGGATCTATTCTCTTTTTAATAAAAGGGGGAGAGGAGAAATAAAAATTGAAACCGTTTAAATACATTAAAAATCTCAGCCTGAAATCCAAATCGATTGTTATATTTTTATTTCTTGCGGTGATGCCGATAGGCGCTGTGAGTTTTCTTTATTATTATCAATTCAACAACATTCTCGAACAACAGGTAATAGATACGTCCCAACGGAATTTAAATGCTATGCAGTCCAATTTTCTCAATTTGCTCAATGAAGTAGAAGATTTGTCAGAGTATATTATTTTTAATGATGAGTTTAATCAATATATGACTCTGGATCCGGATACAGCAGACCAGGAAGAAATAAGCCGTTTGAATAGATCTCTACAGGCTTTTTTAACGTTTCATATTACAAATAATCCTTATTTTAACTCGATAACGGTAACAGGAAACAACAGAATGGTTATCCATATGGGAGAAAATATTGAGCAGGAAACGGAATGGAAAGAAAAGGCTGGTGAATTAGATGGAAGCGTGCTTTGGTCGACCCATATAATATTCATACGGGATGGCCGTCCGAAGATCAGCAGGTTATCTCTTTGTTCAGGCAGATAAATGATATATATGACATCAGCACACCTATTGGAGAAACAGTGATACGTCTGAATGAAGAACAGATTTATCAGCACATCATTGAAGGATAACCACCGCCCCCAGTGAGTCTTTTATTCTTAATAAAGATGGAATATAATGACTCATAAAAATAAAATTTAGTAGGAGAATCATTCTCCAATATAGAAATGATCCGGCAAATTAACGAAAGAGATTTGAATACAATGAAGATAGAGGATAACAATGAAATGTATTATGTGGTAGCCGAAAGTGTAGATGATTTTTATATAGTATCGATGATAAATGAAGAGTATATCCTTAATGAACTATCAGGATTACGCCGAATTACCCAATTGATAGTAGTCGGCACCCTTTGCTCGTTTTATGTGCAGCAATAGGATTTTACATAAATGTTATTAAGCCTGTTATAGATTTAACGAAAGAAGTGGAGAAGGTAGGAAAGGGCGATTTCGAAGCTCGTGCAACGGTGAATTCCCAGGATGAGGTTGGCATGCTGAATCATCGTTTTAATGAGATGGTGCTGGAGATAGGACATCTTATTGATATACGATATAAGCTGCAGATTCAAAAAAAAGAAGCAGAAATTAAGGCTATGCAAAGCCAGATTAACCCTCATTTTTTATATAATACACTGGATATGATCCGCTGGTCGGCAAGACTAGAACATGCTCCGAAAACGGGAGAAAGTATAGAGCATCTATCGAGAATTTTCCGGACAAGTCTTAGTGAAGGCAGCCTGTTTATACCGCTTAAGAATGAAATTAAAAATATAAAAAGCTACTTGGAATTACAAAAAGAAGAATGGGAGATAACCTAAATACGTTAGTTGAAGTAGATCAGGCAGTAATGGAGTGTTACGTCATGAAAATTATTTTACAGCCTTTAATAGAAAACAGTATTGTGCACGGTTTTACCTCGAACTCAAAGAACAATAGAATTCACATTCATGCCTATGAACATCGTGCTAATTTACACATTGATGTAAAGGATAACGGCATTGGAATAGATAAAAAGAAAGTAGAACAATCTTTACTGGATAATGGAAAAAAACAAGATAATTTTGCATTGAAGAATATCCATGACAGACTGGCGAATGTTTTTGGCGAAAACTTCGGTTTAAATATAATAGAAAACAATAAAGAAGGCGGAACGTTCATTAAAATTATTCTTCCGCTCGTTTACTCGCAGGAAGAGGCAGAACAATATATTTTGAAGGAGGGGGACCAGGATGCTTAAAATGTTATTAGTGGATGATGAGGTAATGATCAGGGAAGGGCTGTCCACCACCATCGATTGGGAGCAACACGAAATAAAAGTAATAGGTGCTGCCGCAAACGGAATAGAAGCACTGGCGCTAATTGAAAAAGAGAAGCCGGATGTTGTGGTCACTGATGTAATGATGCCGGAAATGAATGGCCTGGCCCTGGCAGAATACATTGTGGATACGTATCCTGAAATAGATATTATTATGTTCAGCGGCTTTGATGAATTTGAATACGCAAGACAGGGGATAAGACTCGGGGTAAAGGATTATCTTCTTAAACCCATAGATATTGATGAATTGATTCAATTGTTAATCGACATAAAAAAATCGAAAAATATACTCGAACATTCAAAGGAAAAAGATAGTTTCCAGCTGGCTCTCTTTCCCTATTTATTCAAAGATAGATCAGCAAAAAAAGAAAACGAAGGTAACGTAGTAACGGATGAGTATTTTTATAGGGTAGTCGTCTGCGAAATATTTGATTTCAATCACTACAGAAAACACAGCCCCTATAATTCCAACATAAAAGACAAAGAACAGTGGGAAGAACAATTAGTCCATTTGATAAGACCGGATCTGGACGGGTTTCTAACTGTTTTCACCCATGAAAATGAATTAGTTACTGTATTAATTGATGCCGATGAACAAAAATTATCCACTTCTTTTCTCCAAAAGTTTTTTGAGAAAATAAATCGTAATATAAAAACAAATTTTTTTCTTTCAAGTGTGCGTAAAAACAGGGAGAATTTGTATGAAATGAAAGAAGAAGCATTAGCGGTAAGGGAGAGCAGTACAGGTCTGGAACCGCAATTCCGGACGTCCGAGCACTATAAAATGATAGATGAAACAGGGATAACTTATGCAAAAGCAGCTGAACGAGACTTGAAAAAAGCTGTAATTCAGCAGCAACGTGAGGATATAAAAGACATTGTGTGCAGCGTTTTTTCGAAATGGAGAGAAGAGCAGCAATCATTAAAGAATATGTTGAGAATGAGCAGAGAGCTTGAGTTTCTTGTTAAAAATAACATTTTAGAAACGATGCCTAATCAAGCATCAACAAATTTCCTATTGCTGCTGCAGGAAGAAATAGATCTAAGAATTTATAATTCACTGGAGAGCATTCAAGATCTTCTTATAGAAGATTTTAATAATCTATCAGAAAGTATAAACAAAGAAAATAACTACAATTGGATCATCAAACAAGTACTTCAGTTTATTCAAACCAACTACCAATTAGATATACAAGCCAGAAAAATTGCCGAAGAACATTTTATTACACCTAATTACTTCAGTATGCTGTTTAAACAGGAAACAGGTATGAGTTTCTCGGACTATCTAAACACAGTCCGAGTAAATAAAGCATCAAGCCTTTTAATTGAAACGTCCAATCGGGTGTTCGAAATTGCAGAATTTGTTGGTTATCGTGAATACAAATATTTTGTTAAGGTGTTCAAAAAGTATAAAGGAGTAACTCCCACCCATTTTAGAAATATGCACGGATAAATAGAAGTAAATAGAGGATATTATATTAAGTTAGTAGATTTGAATGAACCCTCCAACTATATATAATTAAATTTATGAAAGCGCTTTCTATATAAAGGAGGGACCGATTATGCATTTACTAAAAAGCCCTTGGAAAATTGCAGTAGGGTTAATACTTCCAATGGCTATTTATTTAATTTAGTATCATACCTATTTTTATTTCCATGTACTATTCCTTTATGTCATGGGATGGATTTTCTTCAATGGAGTACATCGGTTTTTCCAACTATATCTCCATTTTTCAAGACTCAACGTTTTGGTTATCGTTTCGAAACAACATTCTCGTAGTACTTGCCTCTATATTCGGGCAGATTCCGATTGGACTAGCTTTAGCTATCTTACTTAACAGAAAGTTAAAAGGCGCAAAATTTTTCCGGACCATCGGTTTTCTACCAGTAGTCATATCTACGGTGGTCATTTCGATTACGTGGAGAATGATTTATAACTCGGAACAAGGGATGTTGAATAACCTGCTGGAATCGGTCAATTTAGGTTTTCTGGCTCAAAATTGGCTGGGGAATCCCGACTATGCTATTTATGCAATTCTGGTAACTATTATCTGGCAGTTTGTCGGGTTATACTTCATTATCTTTTTATCCGCGCTTCAAACCGTACCTGAGGAATTATTAGAAGCAGCAGAGCTCGATGGAGCCAATGAATGGCAGAAGATCTTTCACATTACGATTCCTTCAATAAAAAATGTCATTTTAGTCGCGGTAATCTTGTGTATCAGCGGAAGTTTAAAAACATTTGATTTAATTTATGTTATGACCAGCGGCGGTCCGGCCCATTCTACCGAAGTGATGGCTACCTACATGTACAGCGCGACGTTTGAAGGACTGAGCTATGGATACGGCAGTGCTATTTCAGTACTTATCTTAATATTTAGCTTGATATTAATACTTATTACGACAAAAGTATTGAACGCCAAAAAAGACTAAAGGAGGGATTTTATGATTAATCAAACTGCAGTATCTGAATCCAATAAAATGAATCCGGAAATGGCAAGAAGGAAAAAAAAATTAAGAAAAAGCTTTATATACATTATACTTATTCTTTTTGCCCTGGTGAATGGATATCCAATTTTATGGATGGTGATGAATTCATTTAAAACAAGCCAGGATTTCTCTTTGAATCCGTTCGGTCTTCCTGAAAATTGGGTATTTTCAAACTTCACAGAAGCCTGGTTTACAGCTAACATCGGTACCTTTTTCTTTAATAGTGTACTTGTTGGGATTGGGGCTGTGGTAATCGCTATATTTACCGGAGCTTTAGCTTCATTTTTTCTGGCGAGATTTCAATTTAAAGGTAAAAACTTCATATACGGTTTTCTGGTAGTTGGATTATTAATTCCTATCCACTCCACTTTAGTACCCATGTACATTTTGATGCAGAATTTAGGGATTTTAAATACCTATTGGGCGCTTATTTTTCCCTATGTAGCATTTAATCTGCCTATCACTATATTTTTACTGACTAGCTTTATGCGTTCTTTTCCAAAAGAGATAGAAGAATCCGCTATTATGGATGGCTGCGGCACATTTAGAATTTTTTGGTCTATCATTCTGCCAATGACCAAACCGGCGATAGCTACCGCAGTTATTATAAATTTTATTAATAACTGGAATGAGTTTGCATTTGCATTAGTGTTAATAAGCGATGAAGCGCTGCAGACGCTGCCGCTTGGCTTAGCTAATTTTGCCGGTGCGTACACAACAAACTATCCAGCTCAGATGGCAGGATTAACGTTAGTTTTAATACCAACCATTATTTTTTACTTATTAATGGAGAAACAAATCGTTCAGGGTATGACGCAGGGAGCAGTAAAAGGATAATGATAAAAAAGGGGATACGGAAAAATGAATACGGAATCAATGAAAATACCATCAGATTTTATATTAGGGGCAGCCGTTTCAGCCTGGCAGACAGAGGGATGGTCCGGTAAAAAAGAAAGCCAGGATTCTTATCTGGATCTCTGGTATAAAGAAAATAAAAATGTCTGGCATAATGGCTATGGCCCTGCAGGGGCCACTGACTTTAAAAACCGATACAAAGAAGATATTCAATTGATGAAAGAAATCGGACTCACTCATTTCCGCACGTCGATTAACTGGTCTCGATTTCTCCTGGATTATGAAAATGCCGTAGTAGATGAAGACTACGCCGCTTATATTGATGAAGTAATCAATGAATTAATAGAACAGGGAATTGAACCAATGATATGCCTGGAGCACTATGAGGTGCCGGCGGTATTATTTACAGAGTATGGCGGCTGGGGATCCAAGCATGTTATCGATCTGTTTGAAAAATATGCTCGTAAAGTATTTGAGCGGTACGGAGATAGAGTGAAACACTGGTTTACATTTAATGAGCCGATTGTGGTACAGACAAGAGTGTATCTGGATGCGATTCGTTATCCATTTGAACAGAACACGGGAAAATGGATGCAGTGGAATTTTAACAAAGCTCTTGCTACCGCTAGAATTGTTAAATTATTTAAAGAAATGAAGTTAAAAGAAAAAAATCAGGCTAAAATTGGTGTCATTCTGAATCCTGAACTAGCCTATGCCCGCTCCACTGCTCCCCATGATCAATATGCAGCTGACATGCATGATCTTTTTTTCAATCGAATGTTTCTAGATCCAACGATTAAAGGCGAATACCCGCCGGAGTTGTTTGCATTATTAAAAGAACATAATGTCACGTTCGACTATAATGATGAGGAACTGACAATAATAAAATCGCACACTGTTGATTATGTAGGGATTAATTTGTATTTTCCACATCGGGTCAAGGCCAGGGAAACAAAGTGGAATGATGAGATTCCATTTCACCCAAAATATTATTATGAAGCCTTTGACCTGCCGGGAAAAAAGATGAATCCCTACCGGGGGTGGGAAATTTATCCCCCTATTATGTATGACATGGCGATGCGCATGAAGACGGAGTACGGAAATAAGGAATGGTTTATCGCTGAAAATGGAATGGGTGTAGAAAATGAAAAACGATTTAAAAATGAAGATAACGTTATTCAAGACGACTACCGTATTACCTTTATCCGTGATCATTTAGCGCAGTTATTAAAAGGAATAGAAGCCGGATCGAATTGCACAGGGTATATGCTGTGGGCTTATTCCGATAACGTCTCTCCGATGAATGCTTTCAAAAATAGATACGGGCTCGTCGAAATAGATCTGGAAAACAATAAAAAGCGAGCTTTAAAAAAATCCGCTTATTGGTTCCATGATGTTATCCAGACAAAAAAGTTGCGTCTTCCTACAGAAACCGATAAATAACTTCTACTGTTAAAAACAGCCAAGTCGTTAAAACTGCAGCTGGGATAAGGAGAAATAGTATGAATGATCTACTTGTCTTCGATATAGGAGGAACCTATATAAAATACGGTGTTCTTAATGAATCAAGGGACACTTCCTGCATAAAGAAAAAATCTACCCCTTCCTCCCTGAAAGAATTAATAGATTTTATTGCGGATGAAGCCCGACAGGCGGAGTCTATCAAAGGAATTGCAGTTAGCTCTCCAGGCGCTGTCTCAGATGAAGGGATAGTCTATGGTTCGAGTGCACTTCCTTATCTGCATGGACCAAATATCAAGCAATTAATTATGGAAAGCACAGGGCTTGCTGTTTATATGGAAAATGATGCAAATTGTGCCGCCTATGCTGAATTATGGGGAGGAGCTGGAAAAGGAAAAAAAGATTTTCTAGTGATGGTTATCGGGACCGGCATCGGAGGAGCCGTCATTAAAGATAAAATGCTGCATAAAGGGGCAAACCTTCATGGTGGAGAGTTTGGCTATATGTTACTAAACAGTGATCCCGAAAAAAACGAAGTTTGGAGCAGGGTGGCATCTACAAAAGCATTAGTTAAAAAAGTAGCCGGGAGCAAAGGTATGAGCGAGGCTCACTTAACGGGTAAACAAGTTTATGAATGGGCATCAGAAGGGGATTGTATATGTTTGAATGCAATTGATGAATTCTATCATTTATTGGCTGTAGGGATATATAATCTGCAATACATATATGATCCGGAGGTCATTTTAATTGGGGGAGGCATCAGTGCGAGAGAAGAAGTTTCAATAAATATCGAAAAGAAAATAGATTTGATATTAGAAAAAGTGCCTTTGGCAAAAATTAAACCTATCATTCGCACCTGCCATTATAGACAACACGCGAACCTGCTTGGGGCAGCCTATGGTTTTTATCAAATGAAAAATTACTGTAACTATATGAAATTTATTTAAGCAAGGATAGTGATTTCTTCTATGTTCATACCTAATAGGAAACAGTAATATCGTAAGATGTCAGCCTCCAATAAAAGAAGGCTGACTTTTTCTATAAACCAAAAAAACTCCCTGCTCTATAAAAGAACAGGGAGGTCGTGAAGGACGAACACGTAAGGTGAAACATTTATCACGGGGGTGATAGTAACCCCATTACCTTTTACGTACTATCTAAAACATCTTTTTCCATTTTAAAAGGGGATATATGGTCTGTATAATCATTTGCCGCCACGGCCGGGTCGTCTGTAAACAGGTTTACCGGAAGTATGCAGGGGAATAATAAAGTAACAGCATAAATATGATTACGCTTCCTGCTTTTCTTCTCTACCACGTCTATTAGAAAAGGATGGATGCATATGACAGGCTCTGATTCTTCCCATAGCGGTTCGTCGTTAACGGAACGGCAGAAACGATTAAAAGAAACGCTCGGAAGCCGCTCTCCGAAGAAGCGGCGTATCATCCCGGCATTGGAACCAATGTATATAAGGTGGACTTTGACGACTATGCGGTATACGTAAATGAAACGAGGTATGCGTATATTGATATTGCTTCCACCGAAATGATTTCCGGCATGGAAAAGGTGTTGTATGATCTGGAGCTTGCCGGATACTATCCGGTGATTATGTATCCGGAGCTTGCGGAGGTGCTGCTCAGTCATGAGACACCGTTGTACCGGCTCGTCCGCAAGGGCTGTCTCGGGATGGTAAGCACGGCCTCCATTGCCGGGCGGAACCGCAGCAAGACCCAGATGGTGGCGATGAATATGATCCGCGGCAATTTGGCTCATTTTATGCATTCACCTGAAGGCAAAGAAGACGAGCTGGAAGCGGCCTATGCAAAAGTGGAAAGCAAGATTGGAAAAGAAACGGCCGCGTCGCTTCGGGATAACCGCGGCCGGGTGCTGGCCGATGACCACGTAGAAGTGGATCTGCCGGGCAAGATTGACTACATGAAAAAACCGAAATGGCGCTTGTTTGGATAACCCTATCACCACCTGAAACAGCCGGTTATCCGGCTGTTTTTTTTTAGATAAGGCTTTAGCTTTTCTCCGGAGCGCGCTAGAATGAAAGAAACGTACATAGATCCAGGAGGAGAGACTAATGAAACGAATTGCAATTGATATGGATGAAGTCATGGCCGACCTTATCCCAAAGCATTTACAGCTGTACAATGAGAATTTTGGGGAAGCGCTGACGCTCGAGGACCTGCACGGCCGAAAGCTGCGGGAAGTGCGGCCCCATGCGGTCGAAGAACTGCGCGGCTATCTGAGCGATCCCGGATTCTTCCGCGATCTGGACGTCATGGAAGGCGCCCAGGATGTGATCCAGGAGCTGCACGAAGACCACGAAATTTTTATTACGACCGCGGCAATGGAGTTTCCAACCTCCTTTACCGCCAAGTATGAGTGGCTCAAAGAACATTTTTCGTTTTTGAACGACCTGAATTTTGTCTTCTGCGGCGATAAAGGCATCATTAACGCCGATTACCTGATCGACGACAACGCCCGCCACTTTAAACGTTTCGAAGGCACGGGGCTTCTGTTTACCTCTCCGCACAACGTGCACGTCACCGGCTATGAGCGGGTGGACAGCTGGCGGGATGTACGGGATTATTTTTCGAACAGCTGATACGGAATTAAATAAAGAAAGGAGGTTCTATACATGAAAAAAGATCCGCTGCTGCCTATTATTGAATCCTTAAATAGAAAGTCGCTGGCCCAGCGCGTCGAAGAGCAGATTGTGAATCTGTTAATTACCGATCAGCTTAAACCGGGGGATAAACTGCCTGCGGAAAAAGAGCTGGTCGTTATGCTTGAAGTAAGTAAACCCGTGTTAAAAGAGGCGATCAGTTCGCTGGAATCCCTGGGGATTATTACGAGAAAAGCGAAGGATGGCATTTATTTTAATGAAAAGATCGGGGCCAAGCCCTTTTCCACGATGCTTTCCTTAGTAAATGACAATCTGGAAGCCGTCATAGAAGCGAGAATGACGCTTGAACTCGGGCTGGTGACGTTTGCCGCTGAAAAGATAACGGAAGCCGAGCTTGCCAGACTTAAAGAAAGCATTGATGCGATTGAAGCCTCGCAGAATGACGATTACGGTGAGCTTGACCTGAGGTTTCACCAAATTATTGCGAGAAGTGTGGATAACCCTGTTATCCAGGGGATGGTGGATTCGCTGCTGACCGCCCATAAAAAAATAAACACCCAGATTAAAAAGCGGGAAAAGGGCATTACGGTGGCACACCACCTGAATATTTACCATGCCCTCCAGAAGAGGGATCCGCACGCTGCCTTTCAGGCGATGTATGAGCATCTCAGTTTTGTCCGGAATAAAGTATTATCCAGCAGAGCAGAACAGTCCTAAATCGTATTTCTGCGGGAAATACAGCAAATGAAAAATGGTGGGGCTTACATGGCGAATGTTACCGTTATCATGGGAATGGAGCGGGTTTGCGGCTGGATGTACAGTAGAGGAGAATAAAGAGAAATCCTAAAAGGAGGTTTTTCTATGATTCTCAATATTGTGCATAACCTGTCGAACATCATGAAAGAATATGACCGCCTGAAAAGTGAAGCCTCTGTACACATTAACTCGAGCAGAGAGTGGTAATATAGTTACATTCCAGTCTTCTTCTGCCTACTGAGGCAGGGGGAGGCTTTTTTATTGACACTAAAAATTAATTGTCTTACAATTTAAATAATTATGCAGCAGGAAAGGAGCCACCCTATGAAACCCATTGAAATGAAATCGATAGATAAAAAAACATTATCCAAACAGGTGATAGACGAAATTATAGAGCTTTTAAATAACCAGACGTTCCAGCCCGGCGACCGTCTTCCTTCCGAAATGGACTTAATGGAACGATTTAACGTCAGCCGCCCTGTAATCAGGGAAGCTCTTACCTCGCTTGAAGCCATCGGGGTGGTGAACAGAAAAGCGCGCCACGGCACGTTTTTTGAAAATCAAATTGGCAGCAAACCTTTTTCGATTATGCTCGCCTTATCCAGCGGCAACATCCAGTCGATTATTGAAACGAGACTCTCCCTGGAAATAGGGTTAATTACGCTTGCCGCCGAGAAAATAACAGAGCACGAGCTGGACCAGCTGGCTGCAAACATAGAGGAAATGAAGGCCCGGTCGGACAATGAATACCGCGAGCTCGATAAGGATTTTCATAAAATCATTGCCAGAAGCGCCAGCAACCAGCTTATTGAAGCCTTTATGACGCCGCTGTTAAACCTGTTTGACCAGACGTGGGGGAATATCCCCAAGGAATACCGGAACCAGGTCAAAACGGTGGAACAGCACACCGCGATATACCATGCACTAAAAGAAAACAACGGTCCGCGGGCATACGAAGCGATGTATGTGCATCTTGATACGGTGCGAAAACGGTTCATTAGAATCGAAGAGGAAAGACAAGGATAAAGAGTTGATGCTCTTTTATAAAATGTATACGCTTACTTTATTGTAACGTCTATAGCTGTGCAAAAAAAGAGCAGAAATAAGTACGTGTTACGGGAGGACGCCGATGATTACGATTAAAATTTTGTTAGTAGTACCAGGCAGGCACTTTATTCAAAATACGCTTCAGACCTTTGAAGAGCATGGAAATGCCACGGAAACGTTTGAAGGAGAAACCATCCATTTTGAATTAAAAGAAACGGTCGCTAATTTTGAAGAAGTCGTAAACATTAAGCCTAATGCCGATGTCATCATTTCAAGAGGAATAACGGCGTACAAGCTCAAAGACACCTTTGATGATATTCCTATCGTCGATATCCCCGTGCAGGGCATTGATCTGATCCGGTGCCTGGTGGAATGCCGGCAGCAGCACCAGGCAGAAAAGGTCGGCGTCATCGGCTCCAAAAACATGATATATGGGGTAGAGGAGCTCTCTGAAATCGTGCAGCTTCCTATCAATGCGTATATTATGAACGATCAGTCAGACGCATTTCAGTTAGTGGATCAGGCCGTTGCAGACGGGTGTGACGTCATTCTGGCCGGCTTGAAAACGTGCGAGTATGCTGGTGAACGGAACATCAAAAATTATATTATCCGGACGGGCCGGGAATCGTTCATGCAGGCGCTCAGCGAAGCAAAGCGGGTAGCGGTGGTAAGTAGAAAAGAAAAAGAAAAAACGCTGCTTCATCAAACTATCCTGAATCATGCCTACGAAGGAGTCATCGCGGTCAATCGCAGCGGAAATATTTCCGTTTTCAACACGGCGGCTAAACAGATTCTTTCCATTCAAGAAGAAGTGATGGGCCGGCACATCTCAGATGTTCTGCCGAAAGGAAAGCTGTGCGAAGAGCTGCTGAACGATAACAGCGAGGGCGAAGATATTGCCGGCTACCAGTCCATCCGCCTGAACTACAAGAAAATAAACATATCCCTCCGTCAGCAGAAGGTTGGCAGCATGATCACGTTTCAGGATATAACAGGCATTCAGAAAATGGAAAAACAAATCCGCAAAAAAATTCATTCCCGCTACCACGTGGCCAAGCATACCTTTGACGATATTAAATACAAAAGCGATGTTGTTCAAAAGGTTATCGATACGGCCAAACGATACAGCCAGGTGGAATCCAATCTGCTTATATTTGGAGAAACCGGCACGGGGAAGGAAATCATCGCTCAAAGCGTTCATCATTTCGGGCCGCGGAGGGAAGGGCCTTTTGTAGCCATCAACTGCGCCGCGCTGCCGGAACATCTGCTGGAAAGTGAATTATTCGGCTACGTAGAGGGAGCGTTTACGGGCGCCGTAAAAGGAGGCAAAGCCGGTTATTTTGAACTGGCTCACGGCGGCACGATCTTTCTCGATGAAATCAGTGAAGTCAGCTTAAAGCTGCAGAGCAGGCTGCTTCGTGTGCTGCAGGAACGGGAGGTCATCCGGATTGGAGATGACAAGGTGCTTCCTATAGACATACGGGTGATAGCGGCTACAAACAGGGAGCTGCCTCATATGATACAGGAAGGCACGTTTCGGAAGGATTTGTACTACAGGCTGAACGTGCTTAACATATCGCTGCCCTGCCTGTCTGAGCGAAGAGAGGACATTCCATTACTGGTCGACCACTTTATCAACGGCACCCGGTCCCCGGCCGATCGCATTGCGATAACCGAACCCGCCATTCAGGCTCTGCAGCAGGGCCGGTGGGACGGTAATATACGGGAGCTGAAGAATATCTGCGAGCGTCTGGTCGTGTTAAATCAGGGAGAAACGATTACTCCGTTTCACGTGAAAAGGGAGCTGGGACAGGCAGCGGGGGACAACGGTACTCCTCCTTCGTCTATGATGTTATCCGAAAAAGAACATCTGCTGAAAACGCTGGAAGCCGTCCACTATCAGAAGAGTGAAGCCGCCGAAAAGCTCGGCGTAAGCAGAACCACGCTCTGGAGAAAATTAAAAAAGTATGAACTGATTTAATTCTGTACCATTTCTGAAACATTTTGAATCATTTTGTTTCAGTGAAACATATTGTTTCAAAAAAGAACCTGAAAAATAAGCGCCGCACAGCTTGGAACCAGACTGTGCGGCGTTTATTTTTTTGGCATCATTCTTGCAATTTAAAGATGTATAGAAAAAATCTATGCTGGAAAAAACAATTACTCAGGAGGACACGACATGAAAAACAAAAGCGAACTTCGCAGTGCCAGATGGCTTGATGCAGGAAATTTCCGCAGCTTTAACCACCGCTCCCGCATGATGCAGATGGGATTTGATAAAGAAGATTGGGACGGGGCTCCGATTATCGGCATTATGAACACGTGGTCAGATATTAATCCGTGCCACCACCATTTTAAAGACCGCGTGGAGGACGTGAAGCGGGGCATCCTTCAGTCGGGTGGCCTGCCGCTGGAAATTCCCTGTACGTCGTTATTTGAGAATTTCGTCAAGCCCTCGGCGCTGCTGTACCGGAACATGCTCTCGATGGAAGTGGAAGAGCTGATCCGCGCATATCCGCTGGACGGCGTTGTCTTAATGGGAGGATGCGACAAGACCACCCCGGGTCTCGTATTAGGAGCCATCAGTGCCAATGTACCGGCTATATTTCTGCCGGCAGGACCGATGCTGAGCGGAAACTATAAAGGCGAAACGCTGGGTTCCGGTTCGGACGCATTTAAATCATGGGATGAGTACCGGGCGGGCAATATTTCCGAGGAGGAGCTCGAAGGCGTATGCGGCGGCATCGGCAGAAGTGCCGGAACGTGTATGACGATGGGAACAGCCAGTACGATGACGGCGATTGTGGATGCGATCGGCATGAGTATTACCGGATCGTCTTCTATTCCGGCAGTCGATACGAAGCATAATAGAATGTGTACGGAAGCCGGACGGCGCATCGTTAATATGATCTGGGAGGATATCACGCCGGATAAGATTCTCACTAAACAGTCTATGGAAAACGGGATTACAACAGCAATGGCGATGGGCTGTTCCACCAACGCGATTATCCATCTCATCGCCATAGCCAGACGGGCCGGCTGTGCGATAGACCTGGAAGACTTCGACGAAGTGAGCCGCCGCATTCCGGTTATTGCCAATATTCGTCCCAGCGGAGACAGATACTTAATGGAAGACTTCTTCTACGCCGGAGGGCTGCTCGCGATGATGAGCCGTCTGAAGGAGCACCTGCATATGGATGCGCTGACCGTTACCGGCAAAACGATCGGAGAAGCGATAGGCAGCAATACCGTGCATAACGAGGAAGTCATCCGGACTCTGGATAATCCTATTTACAACGAAGGCGCGCTGGCTGTCTTAAAAGGCAACCTGGCGCCGGACGGCTGCGTAATCAAGGCGAGCGCGTGCAACCCTAAATTTTTACAGCATACCGGGCCTGCGCTGGTGTTTGACAGCTACCCGGATTTCAAAACGTATACTGATGATGAAGAAAAGGAGATTACAGAAGATCACGTGTTAATCCTGCGCAACGTCGGTCCGAAAGGCGGTCCGGGTATGCCGGAATGGGGCATGCTGCCGATACCGAAGAAGCTTGTTAAAAAAGGGGTCCGGGATATGCTCCGGATATCTGACGCCCGGATGAGCGGAACAAGCTACGGCGCCTGCGTGCTTCACGCAGCCCCGGAATCAGCAGTGGGTGGACCGCTGGCATTCGTGAAAACGGGTGATATGGTCACAATAGATGTGAAAAACCGGACACTGGATATGGAAATCTCCGAGCAGGAGCTGGCAAAACGGAAAGCGGCGTGGAAAATGCCGGCTCCGAAATACGAAAGAGGCTACGGCTGGATGTATTTAAATCATATTCAGCAGGCCGACAAAGGCTGCGATTTCGACTATCTGGAAACCAGCTTTGGGAAAGCGACGGGGGAGCCGGATATTTTCTAAAAGGAGGCAAACATGCACATTACCAAAATAGAAACGTTTCAGTTTGAAGAGCATCCCCGGGAAATTATTATTCAGCTTCATACGAATGAAGGAATAACCGGGCTGGGAGAAACCAATGCCAAACCGTCTCCCGTAAGAGAAATGATTCACAGCATTTGTGCAGACATCCTGATCGGAAAAGATCCAAGAGATATTGAGCATATCTGGTCGATTTTCTACAAAAGTTTCAATCATCACGGCGCTTCCGCCACAGAAATGAGGGCGCTCAGCGCAATCGATATCGCCCTATGGGATATTCTCGGAAAGCTGTCCAATCAGCCGCTGTACCGCCTGCTCGGAGGCAGATCCAGAGAAAAGATCAAAGCGTACAATACGTGCGTCGGCTATCAGAGCAACAACGACCGGGATATGTTTCTGGAACAGCCCGAGAAATTAGCGGAAGAACTGCTGGAGCAGGGAATCAGTGCCATGAAAATCTGGCCGTTCGACGAACTAAGCCGGGAGTTTAACGGCCAGTATATTTCAAAGGACGCCGTTAAAAAGGGGGCGGAACCGTTTCAGCGTATCCGAGAAGCGTTCGGTGATGACATGGAGCTGATATTTGAGGGGCACGGGCGCTGGAACCTGCCGAGTGCGATCCGGATTGCCAAAGAGCTGGAGCAGTATGGGCTGCTTTGGATGGAGGATATCACGGCCGTGAATCATATCGATACGCTGAGCCGCTTAAAAGAAGCGGTCAACGTGCCGATCGCGGCAAGTGAGAGACTGATTACCCGCTATCAATACCAGAGCCTGCTGGAGAAAAACGCGGCCGATATTGTTATAACCGATCCCGCCTGGACCGGCGGAGTCAGCGAAACCAGGAAAATAGCGGCGATGGCGGAAACGTTCAGTCTTCCCTTTGCGCCTCATAACTGCGGCGGCCCCATTCTTCATACGGTATGTACGCATTTATCCTTCACCCTTCCCAACCTATATATGATGGAAAGCGTGCGGGCTTTTTACAACGGCTATTATCCGGATATCGTCCAGAACGTCCCTGTCGTAATAGATGGTTTTATTGTACCGCCGGAAGAGCCGGGGCTCGGAATTACATTAAATCCCGATGTATACAAAAGAAAAGATCTTCTCTATAAAATGTCGGAAGCGCCTTCATCGTTCAGTGAAACAGCTGTTTACAATTCGAAAGGAGAAGGCGATCCCTGGAAAAGAGAAAGCAGTTAATCAAAAAAGGAGTGAAAATATATGAATATTTCATTTATAGGACTCGGTATTATGGGCCTGCCAATGGCGCAGCATCTGCAGGAAAAGGGCGATCTGTTTAAGGTGTACAACCGCACTAAGAAAAAGGCAGATATTTTTAAAGAAACGGACGTGGAAATAGCCGATTCGCCGAAAGCGGCAGCGGAAGGGGCGGACATTGTCATTGTGATCGTGTCCGATTCTGCGGATGTAAAAGAAGTGGTACTCGGAGAGCAGGGCGTGATCCACGGAATAAAAAAGGATGCCATCGTAGTGGATATGTCATCGATTAACCCGGAAGTGACGAAAGAAATCGGTGGAGAATTAGAAAAAAGCGGCGCTCATTTAGTAGATGCGCCGGTAAGCGGCGGGGAGAAAGGCGCACAGAATGCGGCTCTTGCTATCATGTGCGGGGGAGAGAGCGCCCACATAGAGAAAGTGAAGCCCTACCTGGACGTAATGGGAAAAAGCGTGGTACACGTCGGAGAGCTTGGCTCCGGCGGATATGCCAAACTGGCCAATCAGGTGATCGTAGCGATAGAACTGCAGGCCGTAAGCGAAGCAATCTATTTGGCAAAGCAGGCAGATTTGGATATTGATGCGCTCTACGAGGCGATCCGCCACGGCCTGGCGGGAAGCAACGTGCTCGATCAAAAGATAGATAATTTTAAAAAGGAAACGTACGATCCTGGTTTTAAAGTAAAGCTGCATTTAAAAGATATGAATAATGCCCTTCAGGCAGCCGAGGCGCAGGGGATCACGCTTCCTATAACATCAGAACTGCAGAAATTCATGAAGGAAATGACCGAGAGCGGGCTGGAAGAGCTGGATCACTCCGCGCTTTATCAATACCTGACAGCAAAATAAACCGTTAAAAAGAAAGAGGTGCAGAGATGAATGTAATTAAACAAAAAGTGAAAAATGGAGAAACGGCCCTGGGCTGCTTTATCGGTTTATACAGTCCGGCACTTGCAGAAATAGCCGGCTACGCTGGATTTGATTTTGTCGTGATTGATAATGAGCACGGTTCATTCAGCTGGGGCGAAGTGGAGCATATGATTCAGGCCTGTGAATCAGCGGAGGTGGTGCCGTTTGTCAGGGTGCCGGACTCTGATCCTATTTCTATTTTAAAAGCGCTCGACCGGGGCGCCAAAGGCATTCATGTGCCCCAGGTGCAGACGGCGGAAGAAGCAGAAAAGATCGTAAAGGCCGCTCACTATCCGCCGAACGGCACGAGGGGCGCAGCTTATTCTGTGAGAGCCGCCAAATACGGTCTGGGCGGAGGAAGTGCCTATCTCGAGCAGAGCAATGAAGACGTGTTTATCGCGGTTCATATAGAAAGTCCTGCAGCAGTAAAAGAAGTCAAAAGCATTATAGCGAGCGGAGTCGATATGGTCTACATCGGCCCGACGGATCTATCGGTATCAGCAGGCAGGGCTGAACAAGGAGCCTCTCATCCTGACGTAGAGCACATGATTCAAACCGTATTTGAAGCAGGCAGAGCGGAAAACGCAGACGTAGGAATACAAGTAGCCAATTTGGAGGAATTAAAAGCAGGCAGGGAAAAGGGCGCCCGTTACATGTGTATCGCCATTAATGCATTAATTAATCCCGCCATCAAAAAATATGTAGAGGAAGCCCGCAGCGGCAGATAAAGGAGACTATCATATGATAAAGCAGAGCAAA
>NZ_JALBWT010000057.1:0-20080 GCF_023845525.1 Sinobaca sp. H24 | reverse complement strand
GATCCTGGCAATAGTAACCTGCTCTAAAGCGGCCTGTGCCTGTTTTTTGGCTGTATTTGCCTGAAGCCATGCAAAAACGGCGGCTCCCAGACTGATCACAAGTACAAGTAGATTTATTGAGGTCATCGTTATCCTTAACTCCCTTCTATGATACATAGTATAAGAAAAAAACAGTACGCCGCCAAGTCCTGTGGGCAGAGAAAGTCTTTATTAGTATAACAAAAATGTAAATCGTTATTGGCGAATTGATACTTTTTCGATGATTTTCCACATTAAAAAGCAGGAGAACCGAAGCTCTCCTGTTTTTATAATTGATGAATCGGCGTACCTATTATTTTTTCCGCTGCTTCCATGACACTTTCTCCAAGCGTCGGATGCGCGTGAACGACAAGGGATACATCTTCGGCGGTTAAGCCTGATTGAATACAGACGGCTAGCTCATTAATCAGCTCCGGAGCGCCTTCACCGGATGCTTCTGCCCCTAATATCGTTCCATCTGCAGCATCCGTAATCAGCGTCACCATGCCGGATGCTGCATTTAACGTCAATGCACGGCCGTTATGACTCATCGGGAAGCTTTCACCGCTCACGTCATACCCTTCTTTTTCTGCCGATTCTTTCGATAAACCGACGGTTGCGAGCGGCGGATCGGAAAAGACAACAGCTGGAATAACGAAGTCGGTGCTGTCTCCATCCTGCCCTTCCAGCGCCTCACTTACTAGTTTCCCCTGCATCGACGCGCGGTGGGCCAAAGCAGGACCGGGGGTGATGTCACCGATCGCAAAAATATGGGATACATCCGTGCGGCAGGACGGGCTTACTGCAATAAAGCCTTTATCATCTGTTTGAATGCCCGCCTTTTCCAGCCCCAGTTTCTCTGTATTTGGCTTTCTCCCCACTGTAATAAGCACATACTCACTTTCTTTCGTTTCCGTTCGACCGTCTTTTTCATACGTAACGTAAGCCGACTGACCGCCCGTCTCTACCTTTGTTACCTTTGTATTGGTATATACTGCTACATTCGAACGTGCTTTCAGCTCCTTCGCAGCAAGCCCGGACATGGAACCCGGAAACCCCGGCAGAATAGCGGACAGTCCTTCGATAATGGTCACTTCCGTACCGAAATTCGCAAACATCGTTCCAAGCTCGATGCCGATATAACCTCCGCCGATCACCGTTATCGACTTCGGCTTTTTGGTTAAAGCAAGCGCCTCTGTCGATGAGAGCGTTCGTTCATTAAACGGAAATGCCGGAATTTCAACAGGAGAGGAGCCGGTCGCCACAATACAGTAAGAGAATGTGATTTCCTTCCTCTCCCCGCCACTTTCACTCGGTTCGGATCAACGAAAGCCGCTTCTCCTTTTACAATAGTTACTCCCGCTGCCTGCAGCAGTCCTTTCACGCCTCCGGTAAGCTGTTGCACAATACCTGATTTCCACTGCTGCAGCTGTTGAAAATTAATCTCCGGCTCCGGGAAATGAATGCCGGCCGGCGCCGCGCGGACGGGAGTTGCTGCGTAGTGCCCGGCTTCGATTAACGCCTTCGAAGGAATACAGCCCACATTTAAACATGTGCCGCCAAGCTCCCCCTTATCAACGATCGTCACCTCCCTGCCTTTTTGGGCGGCGCGGATCGCTGCCACATATCCCCCGGGGCCCGCACCAAGAATAAGAAGTTCTGTCTGATTCTCCTTCATCAGACCACCTCCTACAGCAGCATCTGATACGGATGCTCCAGTGCTGATGCGACATCCTTTAAAAACCGGCTTGCCGGATCGCCGTCAATAGTACGGTGGTCAAAGGTTAAGCTGAGCGGCAGAAATCTTCGTGCCACGGGCTTTCCTTCCACCATGACCACTTCTTCCTGGAGCGAGCCAATGCCTAGAATGCCGGCTTCCGGAGGGTTCAGAATCGGTGTAAAATACTCGATACCTGTTGCTCCCAGGTTTGTAATCGTAAACGTGGATCCCGACATTTCATGCGTGTCAAGCTGGCCTTCGCGCGCTTTTTCTGCCAGGGTTTGAATGCTCTCCGCTAGTCCCAGCACTGTTTGCCGCTCAGCGTGGAACACTACCGGTACGACCAGGCCATTTTCCAGCGATGCGGCAATACCTAAATGAACGTGCGGATACGTGTGAATCGCGTCTTCTATATACGCACTGTTCATACCGGAATGAGCCAGCAGGCTTTTTACCACTGCTTTTGCAATAAAAGCAGTCAGCGTCAGCGGCACGGTCTCTCCGCTTGTCTCCAGGCTCTGTTTGGCCTGCTTCTGCACGTGGAGCAGGTCGGTGACGTCTGCTTTTTTCATTAAAGTCAGCTGCGCGCTTTGCTGCAGGCTTTGATACATATTGTCCGCAATCGCTTTTCGCATGCCTCGTACCGGTGTTTTCGTCACTGCTTCTTCTATACCAGCGTAAGGAACGATATCTGTCTGCGACGCCGGCTTCTCCGTAGCTGGCTCAGCATAGTTTTCTACATCCTGCTTCGTGATTCGTCCCTGCGGGCCTGTTCCCGTGAGCGCTTCAAGCGGAATGTTTTTTGATTTTGCCAGCTTTTTGGCGGCCGGTGAAATTTTGATATTTCTGGAATCCGACGCGGAGCGCCCATTTGTCTTCGGCGCATCTTTTACCTCCGCAGAAGCAGGCTCCTCTTCTTTGGCTTCCGGTGCGTTGCTGTCTGTTTCGGCTCCCGGCTGGGGCTTTTCTCCTTTTTCCCCAATATAGGCAAGCGTCTTCCCTACTGCCAGGGTGTCATCCACATCCGCAATCACTTCTATAATAACTCCGTCAGCCGGAGCTTCCAGGTCGTTTGTGATTTTGTCAGAGCTGATCGTAACGAGGGGATCCCCTTTTTTGACTTTATCGTCTTGTTTCACGAGCCATTCTACAATTGTACCTTCCTCCATGCTCATTCCAAATTTAGGCATCACCACTTCCTGTGCCATGCGTCTCACTCTCCTTCAGCCTGTTCTTGGATTTATCAGCTTGCCACAATTGATTCGTCATCAATCAGTTCAGCGACCACTTGAATAATCTTCTCCGGCGACGGCAGATACAGGTCTTCGAGCGATGGAGAAAACGGAACCGGACTGTGCGGCGCGGTTACCATTTTTATCGGGGCATCGAGGAAATCAAAGCCTTTATCCGCTACCATGGCTGAAATATCCGTTGCAGCGTTGCAGCGCGGATTTGCCTCATCCACAATAATGAGACGGCTCGTTTTTTGAACCGATTTTAAAATCGTATCTTCATCAAGCGGTGACAGGCTGCGGGGATCTACAATTTCGGCCTGAATGCCTTTTTCCGCCAGTTTATCCGCTGCATCAAGTGCCGTCTGCACCTGCTTTCCGATAGCAACAATCGTCACATCGCTGCCTTCCCGCTTAATATCCGCCTTGCCGATCGGAATTTTGTAATGACCCTCGGGCACTTCTCCTTTTACGTTGTAGAGCGTTTTGTCTTCAAAAAAGATCACAATGTCATCGTCTTCAATTGCGGAGATTAAAAGTCCTTTGGCATCAGCCGGCGTTGACGGTACAACCACTTTCAATCCTGGAATGGCTGTAAACATGCCATACAGGCTCTGCGAGTGCTGAGCCGCCGCCCGGAAACCGGCTCCGTGCATCGTCCGGATAACGAGAGGGATTTTCGCGTGCCCGCCAAACATGTAGCGCAGCTTTGCACCCTGATTCATCACTTCATCGAGGCAGCTGCCGATAAAATCGTTAAACATCAGCTCGGCGATCGGCCTCATACCGGTAGCCGCGGCACTCACAGCCGCTCCTACATAGCCCGCTTCTGCGATCGGTGTATCAAGAACACGGTCCCGGCCAAATTCCTGGACAAGTCCCTGGGTTACGCCCATGACGCCTCCCCATGCTTCCTCATCCTGCAGATGGTCTACATTCGCTCCACCCGCTACGTCCTCTCCGAGCAGAATGACAAGTTCATCGTTTCGCATCGTAATGGCCATCGCCTCATTAACTGCGTCTGAAAAAGATATTTTTCTTGCCATTTTTATTCCTCCCCGCCTGGCTGGTAATCTACATACACGTCTGTCGTCAGCTGGTCTGCTTCCGGCATTGGACTTTTCTCTGCAAATTCCACGGCATCTTCTATTTCTTTTCTGACACTTTCATCAATAGAATGGAGCTCATCTTCTGAAGCCATGTCTGTAGTCAGTACATGCTGACGGAAGCGGATAATCGCATCCAGTTCCTTTAAGTGCTCATCGCGCTCTTCATTTGTTTTGTATTTCTGAGCGTCTCCTTCAAAGTGACCGTAGTTCCGGTACGTTTTGCACTCAATTAATGTCGGGCCTTCTCCATTTCTCGCCCGTTCGACAGCGCGCTCCGCTGCTTCATATACCGCCATCGTGTCTTTTCCGTCCACCGTTTCACCCGGGATTCCGTATGAGGCTGCCCGATCGGCAATCGATTCACAGCTGGACGCATATTCAAACGGAGTTGCTTCGGCATAGCCGTTGTTTTCGGCTACAAAGATAACCGGAAGCTTCCAAATCGCCGCCATATTAATGCCTTCGTGGAAGGTGCCGTGGTTATTGGCTCCGTCGCCAAAGAAACACACCGCTACTCCGCCGGTTTTGCGGAGCTTGGCAGACAGCCCTGCTCCGGTTGCGAGAGGGAAACCACCTCCTACAATCCCGTTTGCTCCAAGCATGCCCTTACTGACGTCAGCGATATGCATCGATCCGCCTTTTCCTTTACAGAGTCCGGTAGACTTGCCGTAAATCTCAGCCATCATCCCTTTCAGGTCACACCCTTTAGCGATACAGTGGCCGTGGCCCCGGTGCGTGCTTGTAATACTGTCCTTATCATCGAGATGCGCGCATACTCCTACGGCCACCGCTTCTTCTCCCGCATACAAGTGAACAAATCCCGGCAGTACACCTGTGCTGAACGTTTCATGGACCTGGTCTTCAAACCTGCGGATCTCCGCCATCTTCTGATACATCCATTTTGCTTTTTCTGACGTGAGGGACTGCTTTTGAATTTCCGATACTCCCATTCTCGTTAACCTCCTTCTGAGTAAATAATGCCGGAAGCCGGCCGTTCTACTACGTTATATTGCAATATCCATGCCAAAATGATAACGCTTACAAATAAGGCGTTTTATTATTTTTCTTTATACAAAAATGAGACAAACCGGGATATATCCCAATTTGTCTCATTTCGTCCCACTCTGTCTTTTAAGAAAGTTTATACTTCGCTAGTTTTCGATAAAAGGAGCTTCGGGGAATGCCAAGCTGCTCCGCAGCCAGAGAAGCTTTTCCCCCATGCTGGCGAAGCGCCTTTTCCAGATAGTCCTTTTCCATCTGTTCCCGGACAGAGAGTGATGGAGCAGGCGGTGCTTCCTCGTGTTCAGATGAAATCTGCTGCATGTAGGCTTCAATCTGATGAGGAGCTGGCGTTTCTTCCTGAAACTCTACATACAAACCTTCGAGCACGTTGAAAAGCTCACGGATGTTCCCCTTCCACTCCTGTCGCTGCAGCACCTGAATCGCTTCCTCCGTCCACGTAAACGGACGTCCGTTCTGATGAAAATAGTAGTGTACGAGAGCAGGAATATCCTCCCGGCGCCGGCGAAGCGGCGGCAGGTGAATTGCGTATACATAAATCCGGTAATACAAATCCTCCCGAAAGGTGCCGTTCTGTACCTGTTCGCCGAGCGATCGGTTTGATGCAGTGATCAGCCGGAAATGGACGCGCCTCGTCTTGTCTCCTCCGACCGGCGTGACTTCTTTTTCCTGCAGCACCCGAAGCAGTGCCACCTGCATCGCAGCAGGCACTTCACCGATTTCATCCAGAAACAGCGTGCCTCCATCCGCCTGCATAATCTTTCCGGGCGCCCCTTCTTTTTTCGCGCCCGTAAACGATCCAGGCGCATAACCGAACAGTTCACTCTCCAGCAGATTGGCCGGAACGGCTCCGCAGTTAATGGCAATAAACGGAGCACTCGGCCCGGCATGGCTTTCATGTATGGACCGGGCCATGACTTCTTTTCCGGTTCCCGTTTCTCCTGAAATATGCACCGTAACGTTGGTCCGGGAGGCTTTTTCTGCTTTTATAAGCACGTGTCTGAATGCGCTGCTTGAACCTGCTGCACCACGAAAAGCAAAGGTCTGCGTCCAGCCTGTGCCATATCGTTCCGGCTCTTTCACCGGGACTGTTATAAAGCTTCCAATCTCCTGTCCGCCATCGATCGAATACACCGGCCTCCTGTTCATAGAGAAAGGCAGTACCTTCGTGGAGTCACCCGGAGATACGCTCAGGTTCTTTTTAGCTTCCGGAGAAAGATATACAATACGGCCCCTGCGGTCCGCCACAAGAAAGGATGTCTCCTGTTTTCCGAGATGTTCGAGTGCATAATGCATGAGAACAATTTCTTCTTCTTTGATCAACTGCTGCCATTTGTGTTCGATCGCAAACGCAGCTGAAACAACCGTACCAAGCAGATGCTCGTGATAGCCGGGCATAAATGGACTGGAAATATCAAGAACCCCAAGCACCTCCCCCATCTCGTCGCGGATCGGGGAAGCTGAACACCCCCAGCTTTGCGAGGCCAGGGAAAAGTGCTCCGGGCCGTTCACCGTAATCGCCTCTTCCGTCGCAAGCGCCGTCCCGATCGCATTTTGTGCCAACTTCTTTTTCCGTCCACTTCACCCCTTCTGTAAAATTAATGTGGGTCGCAAGCGCTTTTGCTCTGTCCTGTCCCACCAGCTTTAACACATATCCGTCCCTGTCAATCAGCAGAATAATCATATTAGACTGTGCATACATCTGTGCCAGCTTTTGCATAAAAGGCACTGCAATCTCAATCAGGCGCTTATTCTCCTCGCGTTTCTTCTGAAGATCTTCATTTTCCAGACGCAGAACCCCTTTTCCGTTGTAAGGATCCACACCGCTCTTCCGGCATTGATACCAGGAAGCCGCAATTCGCCTGCTGATTCTGGACGTATCCAGCGATCCTTCCTGCACGAACTGCTTCCACTGCTCTTTTGTTACCTGACCAGCCATCATGAAGCTCACCTCAATTTTTATTTAATCAAAGGCCTGCTTAGTCGTCTGTATGATAGGAGTATGTGAATAGGACCGCCCTGTCGGATTATCTCTATCTTTAAGTATATATGATAACGCTTACATATGATAGGAAGGTTTTATGTTCCGATTCCAACTGAACAGAAAAGCATTTCACATATAAGTATAACTAGATATAATTAGCTGTAACTGATTATATCTAGAGGAGGAAAACCGTGGCATTTTATACATTCATAAAACATTTCATTATCGTACTTTTCCCCCTGACCGCCGCCGCTCTGGCAGGATGCAGTCCCGGCATAGATTCTCCGGGCAGTGGACAAAGCGAAGCTGAGCGTGCAGATATTTCTATCATGGCTGCGGCCAGTCTTACAGATGCTCTCGAAGAGCTTAAATTAACGTACGAAGAATAGGAAAATGTAGAATTAGTCATTAATTATGGATCATCCGGGCAGCTCCGCCAGCAGATCAGCCAAGGAGCTCCCGCCGATATATTTTTATCAGCGGATATTTCCGACATGGAACTTCTGGAACAAGACGAATCTGTTTCTGAATCCATTGATTTACTGCAAAATCAATTAACCCTGGTGGCCTCTCCTTCCGCCGCAGAAGAACTGCATGCATGGGAAGATATAACCCGTGAAGCACTGCAGGGAGTGTCCATCGGTGAACCCGATACGGTCCCTGCCGGCCGCTATGCACGGCAGTCGCTGGAAAACCTTAATCTTTGGAAGGATGTAGAAGCAAACCTCATTTATGGCTCTGATGTCCGCCAGGTGCTTACTTACGTAGAGACAGGAAACGTGGATGCGGGAATTGTCTATCAAACAGACGCACTAACATCTGAACAAATAAACATTATCGATCACGCACCCGAAGATTCCCACGACCCTATAACATATCCTTTTGGGCTGTTAAATGAAGCAGATGGAGAAGCACAGGATTTCTATTACTGGCTGCAGGAAGACGAATCGTTGGACGTATTTGAATCCTACGGCTTCGCAAGAGCGCTGCCCTAAATGGAAACAGAATTCTGGACCGCGATCATTGTTTCCCTGCGCATTGTTAGTATGGCCAGCCTGCTGGCATTTCTCACCGCTCTTTTCGCTGCATGGGGGTTAAAAAAACGCCATTTCCCGGGTAAGCTGTTCATTGAAACGGTATTAATGCTGCCTCTTGTCCTGCCTCCCACGGTCATTGGGTTCGGACTGTTAATTGTTTTAGGCAGAAACAGCTGGGTCGGAAGCGCCTACGAATGGCTGTTTGAACAGCCGATTGTGTTTTCTTACCTTGCTGCCGTGATTGCCGCTACCGTTGTGGCTTTTCCACTGGTGTACCAAACGTTTATTAATGGATTTGAGGCAGTGGACACCGATTTGGAAGACGCCGCTAAACAGATGGGAGCCAGTGCCTGGGAAGTATTTCTGTACGTAACGCTTCCTCTCGCGCAGAAATCCATCGTCTCGGGCTTTATGCTCGGATTTGCCAGGGCTCTTGGGGAATTTGGGGCTACATTGATGTTTGCCGGCAGTATTTACGGGGTAACCCGGACTATTCCTACTGCCATTTACCTTGCTGTAGAAACAGGTGATTTTCTGCTGGCTTCCTATTGGGTCGGCTCTATCGTTGTTTTCGCATTTTTTTTACTGGCATCCGTCCAGCGGATCAAAAATTCAACCGCCGGCTTTTAACTATCCAACTCGAAACAGACAGCAGAAACCGTTCTGCTGTCTTTTCGTTGACTTATTTTAAAGCGGATGCTATATTTTATTCTATTAAAGATAATAATAGTCTTTAATATCTATAATAAAAGGAGATGATTTTATGATACTCGACTGCGCTGTAATCGGCGGCGGGCCGGCGGGCTTAAATGCCTCTCTCGTTCTCGGACGCGCCCGAAGAAAAACAATTCTTTTTGATGATAACAAACCAAGGAATGCGGTCACGTCCGAATCACACGGATTTATTACGCGGGATGGGATAAATCCCCAGGAATTAAAACGAATTGCCCAGGCTGAGCTCGATAAGTATCCGGCTGTCCGCATTGAAAAGCAGCGGGTGCAGGAGATTTATAAAGACAACGAGTATTTTCAAATTACAGCAGAAAACGGCAACGTATACACGGCCAAAAAGATTATACTGGCTACCGGCTTCAAAGAGATCTTGCCGGACGTAAAACGGGTGGAAGAATTCTACGGAAGCAGCCTGTTCAGCTGCCCCTACTGCGATGGCTGGGAACTGCGGGATCAGCCGCTGGCCGTTATTTCTGAAAATCCACATGCTTTTCACATGGCTAAAATCGTTTCGAACTGGACGGATGATGTTATCGTATGTACGAACGGCAGAAAGCAGCTCTCAGACGCAGAAAAAGAAACATTGGGCCGGAAAGACATAAAGGTATATGAAGAAAAAATCCACTCCTTAACCGGGAAAAACGGGGCACTTGAGGAAATAGCATTTGCAGACGGTACTATTATCAGCCGAACCGGCGGATTTATTACACCGGAATGGAAGCAGAGCTCTTCCTTCGCTGCATCACTCGGCTGCAGCCTGAACGAGCGCGGCGGAATAGACGTCGATCAAATGAAACAAACAGATCTCCCGGCGTATTCGCATGCGGAGATACGTTAATGGCGGGTCCCTCCCAGCTGATTATTGCCGCCGGTGAAGGCAGCATGGCCGGCGCAGGTGTTAATTCGACTTTAATAGAAGAATCATTTGCATAAACGTACTTGAAGTAAAAAAGGAGGAAATAGACGATGCATCACCATAAAGGAAAAGTATCCTATTTAGACAGCCAGGAACGAAGAGATGAACTGCCGCCGGAGGAAGTTTTCGGTATGATTCCGCTTAAATCCTCTGATGATGTGCTCGATTTCGGTGCCGGCACCGGTTATTTTTCCATCCCTGCGGCTAAAAAAACAGCCGGTACTGTTTACGCACTCGATACGGATGACAGTATGCTCGAAATCATCCGCTCCAAAACCGTGAAGGAGGGGCTGACGAACATCGTACCAATTTCTGCTTTGTCACTGCTGATAACTCCATCGATGTAGTCATTGCCTCGCTCGTGCTTCATGAAATAGACCCTATCGCTCCCGTGCTGCATCAAATCCAGCATGTATTAAAGAAGGACGGTTTTCTTATCTGTGTAGAACTTGAACCTAAAGGTGCTTCCAGCCACAAAGGACCAAGAGTCACGTCCGGACAGATGGAACAGTCATTTATCTCAGCCGGGCTGCGCATCACAAAAATGCTCCACCCTGCCGAAAAGCTGTATGTTCTCATAGCGCAGAAATAATTTCTGCAGTAATTACAGATAATAAAGATTTTTTAAATACCTAATGATACCTTCTATACTTTTCAATAGATAATCAAATACAAAATATCCGGTACTCATGAAATACTTAACTATAAAAAAAGAAGCAAAGCCTCCTAAGCGGAAGGTCTTTGCCTCTTTTAGTATGATCGATTCTATTTAACATTTAAGAGTCAGTTGAATACTGCTCCCGTTCTTTCTTTTCTCTTCTAACTCTGCCAGGCAGATATTTTGTTCGTTTTTCGTCGAGCGATAATGTTGAATCGTCGCCCACGTGCACATGCCTAAAGAAAAAATCACAATGCCAATTAACGCGATAATAAATAAGCTAAAAATACTCACTAATATCCCTCCTCAAGAAACATGACATTGGTCACTCAACACATTCAAACTCATAGCCACTACTCGGTTCAGCAGCACCGGAATCTATTGTACCACTGACGCCAGCTGCACCGTGTTTCTATCTTTCTCGTATTCTGCTAAAAACATAAGCACAACAAAGCCCATAAGCGTTTGATAAACGCTGCTATAATACATGAAAAAATCTACAAAGAAAAGACTGACAGCTAGAATGAGAACCGTAGCGCGAAGACCTTAGCGTATAGTATTCACATGAGCCCTCCTTCATTTATTTTACGCTTACTAACGTTACCATATATGCCCTTCTCCGTTAACCGCTCTTCTGTTTCTCACAAAGACAACATCAGAAACCTTAAGAAGTAGGGAGATAACTAGTGTTCTTTCTTAAACTCGGGCATTTTGACCTTTGCTGCTTACTTGGAGGTACGCATAGTGACAAGGTTCCCTAAGGCTCCTTTTCTTTTTGACATTCCTTTTGGAAAATATTTCGTTTCCGTTCGTAAATGTGTATGTGACATAAAAAACGCCCGTAAAGTTTAATTTAACTTTTACGGACGTTCATAACGATTCTTTTTCCTCATATTATTACCGTTCCTAAACGTGTACTTTTAAGAACGAATAAATTATTTATCACAATAAAGTTCACTTACGATATCGTAATTTCTTTCAGCTTTATTCCAGAAAATTCTTTCTATGTCGAGAAAAACTTATACAAATTTATTATTATTCAAACGTCTGCTTGAATAAAGAAAAACAAGATGATATACTATATTCAAACAAATATTTGAATGACGGGGTGTATGTATGAATAAGAAAGAAACATGTGAAGTTTTTTGTTATGACGAAGAAAAGGTTAACCGGATGCAAGAGAATTTACAAACTGTCGATATTGCCGGTATATCACAGATGCTTAAGGCTATTGCCGATGTGAATAGGGCAAAAATCACCTATTCCTTATGCAAGGAAGAGGAATTATGCGTCTGTGACATCGCAAATATACTCGGTGTGACTGTAGCAAATGCATCTCATCATTTACGCACGCTCTACAAAGAAGGCATCGTTAGATTCAGGAAAGAAGGGAAACTCGCGTTCTATTCTCTGGAAGATCAGCATATTAAAGAAATCATGACGATTGCATTAATACATAGGAAAGAAGTGATAACCAATGTCTGAAGGGATTGCAGAGCTGACTGAAGAAGAAAAAAAAAGTTTACCGTGTTCAGGGGTTTTCCTGTGCGAACTGTGCAGGGAAATTTGAGCGCAATGTGAAGAAACTACCTGAAGTTCAAGATGCGAAGGTGAATTTTGGCGCATCAAAAATTTCTGTATATGGTTCTGCAACAGTTGAGGAACTGGAAGAAGCAGGGGCATTTGAAAACCTCAAAGTGGTGCCTGAAAAGTCTAGGCGTCAAACGCAACCAGAAGTAAATAAAGAAAAAAAAGTTTACCGTGTTCAGGGGTTTTCCTGTGCGAACTGTGCTGGCACATTTGAGAACAATGTGAAGAAACTACCTGAAGTTCAAGATGCGAAGGTGAATTTTGGCGCATCAAAAATTTCTGTATATGGTTCTGCAACGGTTGAGGAACTGGAAGAAGCAGGAGCATTTGAAAATCTCATAGTGGTGCCTGAGAAATCCCGGGAAGAAAGTGGACAAGACAAAAAAGAAAAGGAAGTAACCATTCCATTTTATAAAAAGCACAGCACTCTGCTCTATTCGCTACTGTTTATCGCTTTTGGCTTCATTTCAATGTTGGTGAATGGTGATGACAATATTCTTACACCGCTGCTATTCATCACTTCCATGATTGTCGGAGGGGCTTCAATGCTGAAAACGGGTCTCCAGAATTTAGTCCGGTTTGAATTTGATATGCGAACCCTGATGACAGTCGCAGTGATTGGCGGTGTCATCATCGGAGAATGGGCCGAGGTCGCAATCGTGGTCATCTTGTTTGCCATCAGCGAAGCGTTGGAGCGTTTCTCGATGGATCGAGCAAGGCAATCCATCAGTTCATTGATGGATATTGCTCCTAAAGAGGCACTTGTCAGACGCAACGGACAGGAAATGACAGTGCACGTCAATGATATTGCTGTGGGCGATATCATGATTGTTAAGCCTGGACAGAAAATTGCTATGGACGGCGTAATTGTCAATGGCTACTCTGCAATCAACCAGGCAGCAATCACAGGTGAATCAGTGCCGGTTGAAAAATCGCTCGATGATGAAGTGTTTGCAGGGACGCTGAACGAAGAAGGCTTACTGGAAGTTAAAATCACTAAATTGGTTGAAGATACGACCATTGCCAAAATCATTCATCTGGTGGAAGAAGCACAGGGTGAGCGTGCCCCCGCCCAGGCATTCATTGATAAATTCGCAAAATATTATACACCCATCATTATGGGTGTCGCAGTGCTGGTTGCGATTGTACCGCCGTTATTTTTCGGTGCCAGTTGGTCTACTTGGGTATACCAGGGGTTAGCGGTCCTCGTTGTAGGTTGTCCATGCGCATTGGTGATTTCCACGCCGATAGCGATTGTTTCAGCAATCGGAAATGCTGCCAAGAAGGGAATCCTTATAAAAGGGGGGTTTACCTCGAAGAAATGGGTGGATTAAAAGCCATTGCATTTGATAAGACCGGCACACTCACAAAAGGCGTCCCGGTTGTAACCGATTATCGTTTAATCGACAATGCAGTTGATGAAAAGGAAATGCTGGCAGTCATCACAGCATTGGAAGATCGTTCTCAGCATCCATTGGCATCCGCGATTATAAAGAAGGCAGACAGTTATAACCTTCCTTATTCTGATATCTTTGTCGAAGACTTTTCTTCCATTACAGGCAAAGGGATACGGGGCAAAATCAATAATGAAATGTATTACGTTGGCAGCCCGGCATTATTTGAAGAGATAGAGGCAGCTAATTTCAATGATGCAATTAAAAGTGATGTCAAAACACTTCAAGAACAAGGTAAGACCGTTATGGTTGCAGGAACGAAAAATACAGTTCAGGCAATTATTGCAGTCGCGGATGAAGTCCGCGAATCAAGTAAAGCGGTAATCCAGAAGCTGCATCAGGTAGGCATCGAAAAAACAGTCATGCTTACGGGGGATAATCATAGTACCGCCAGTGCGATTGGTTCACATGTCGGTGTCACAGATATTCAATCTGAATTACTCCCGCAGGATAAACTAGACGTAATCAAGCAACTAAAAACTGATTATCGTCATGTAGGCATGGTCGGCGATGGGGTCAATGACGCCCCGGCGCTGGCAGCTTCCACCGTTGGTATCGCTATGGGTGGCGCCGGTACAGATACCGCTCTTGAAACAGCAGATGTCGCCTTAATGGGCGATGACCTGAAGAAACTGCCTTTTACCATCAAGCTCAGCCGCAAAACATTGAACATCATCAAAGCGAATATCGCTTTTGCCATTGGAATCAAACTGATTGCTCTATTGTTGGTCATCCCAGGATGGCTGACACTATGGATTGCGATTCTCTCGGACATGGGTGCCACTTTAGTGGTGGCCATGAATGGTTTGAGGCTTATGCGTGTGAAGGAAGATGAATTAAGCTTGGGTTCTTCCCAGATAAATAAAAGTACTGATGCTGAAAAATTGGAGTTGGAACTATGATTGTAACGGCATTTACAGCTGCTGCCGTCTATGTAGCGACAGGAATCGACTATCTCGTCATATTGATTCTTCTGTTTTCGCAAATAAAGAAAAGGAACCAGATCAAACATATCTGGATTGGACAATATATTGGGACAGTCATTATTATACTCGCGAGTCTTCTGGTGTCATTGGGCGTTGCCAATCTAGTTCCCCAACAATGGATAATCGGACTGCTTGGACTGCTGCCGCTTTACCTGGGTATAAAAATATGGATTCAAGGTGAAGAAGACGAAGATGAAGGCAACATTCTCTCCTTCTTCTCTTCAGGTAGATTCAATCAATTATTCATAACGGTCACTTTCATTGTACTGGCTTCCAGTGCGGATGATTTCGCTATCTATATACCGTACTTTACGACTTTAAATATGATGGAAATCATTATTGCCGTCATTGTTTTCATGATCATGGTTGGTGTTCTATGTCTAATCAGCTATCGATTGGCTTCCTTGAATTTTGTTTCAGATAAAATCGAAAAATATGAACGTTGGATCGTTCCAATCGTCTTTATAGGATTAGGAATTTATATCCTATTTGAAAATGGCACATTCAACGCTCTGTTCTCATTCCTATTTTAATAGAAAATTTTATAAGCCGATATCTCTCTTTTAATGTGAGATATCGGCTTAATTTTAGTGCAAAATATCACTTAAATAAGTGCAAAATAAAGTCAAAAGTCACAGTCATCATTAAAACCGAAAAACAATAAGTATAGGCCGAATAAGAAGGTACCGCTAAAAATTAATATAGATAAGTGACATTTCATAGGTATCCCCTTTTCGGAAAAAACAAAATGACCTTTCATAAAAAAGCTTCAAGACCAATCGCCCTGGATTTAATTAATTTCTTTTCCCTTTATTTACAGCGTAGGATATGGCGGAAAGAATTAGACCTATTAATGCTGCAGCAATACCGATATAGGCCGTTAATTGAATTTGACTCGAAGGCGATTCATCTGCATTTATCATATTAATCGTGACAGCTGTCAAAAGTATAATCATTCCTACATTAGTTACAGCTTTTCCGGAAAGTCTCAATTTCGATCTCCTCCCCAGCATTCGTCTATTTTTTCAAATATTTTCCTTTAAGTCAAACGACTGTTGGCGATCTGCTCTCCTGTGGACTATCTCCGATGCTTTTACAGCACCTGTATAAAAACAGTAAAAACAAAGCACAGGTGGCTTCACGACTTGTGCTTTGTTTTTTTATAAAGTTAGTAGGTATAACGTTATAACTTATAGAGGGTCTGCCCCTATGGTAAGCTTCATTTCGATTAAGTCTAATCCCGCTCCTCTGTTTCGATATACTCCCACTTCAAACCTTTTGTATTTAAAACCTGAAGAGTTTCGTCTGCTGACTCCAAATCCAGAACAGCTTCTTTTTCGTGACCCGATACAGCCATCCACACTTTTCCGTTTTTATAGAAGCTCAAATCTTCCGGAAGTGACGTAGAGGTCCCCCAGGCAAATAGGGAAGAAGCCTTCTTTTTTAATACGCGCTTTGCTTCTTCTGTTGTACGGAAATAACACACTGTAGCTGTGTCTTCTATTAATCGATTACTTGCCCACTCTGACTGTATTTTGGATTCTATGTAAGACGACTCAAGCGGTTCAAATACGTGCTTATAGTGCTCTTTCGTGCTGTCATCCAGTAACACCAGTTCAAACATGTCGCAATGTTCAAAAGCCATATCAATAAGTCTTCTATACACTCTGCCTTTAGGGTTTTTTGAGATTATAATCATTAGGCACCCTCGCTTCTATTTCATACTTTACTGCGCTTTGCCATGAAAACACAGTGGTCTCCTGCTGCCAACTTTCTATTGGAAATGAGCAGTTCTACTAAAAATTTTGCTATTTCCTGCTTTTCAACCATTCTTTCGCAATAAGGTTTTTTGGCTCCTTCGATAATATATAACGGCTTGTCTTTTCGGCTTCCTCATCCGGCACGACGTGATCGGGAACTTCATTTAGAAAAAGCAGATATTCTAAGTACCCAAGGTCTTGATGATTGGTTAACCTGATCATTTCTCTAGTATGGTATAACGCAGAATAATAAGCGCCTTCGATATGACAAATCGGGTGTATTAGTAATTCTATGGCCAGATCATGTCCCTCTATTAAAATTGGAATATTATCCTGATTTTTTGCGATAAGATGCTGGGCAAATGTGTAGGAAACAACAGACTCTGTATCAAAGCTCCATTCAAGAACGGCGTCACTGATTTCTTTTTTATTGCCGCTCCCTTTCCACACTTGTTCGGCCTGATTGAAATCCAATGTACGAATCGCCTCGATGATTTGTGTACTCATAAACTCCCCCTTGTTGTTTTCCTATTGAACCGTTTTTCATCTAACCGCACCTATCGTGAAGCGATCAAGAAAGCTGCTGGAATACTTATTTGTATCTATAATGTTAATACCTGCAAAGTCCGTATAGTCTTTACCTGCAAAAAGAAACTCCACCCCTAACACGCTCTCTTTACTTTGAATTTCATCATCTGTAACCCTCAAGCAATAGACGTCCTCTTTTTTGAAAAGGATCTTCTGTTTATGAAAGCCATCTTTCTAATTTCTGCGCATCTTTACCTGTCAGTTCAAATCCATGTATAGCGTTTTTACTATTAACATCTACCATAACCGGTGCTTCTTCATTAAGGTCTTCCGTACTCACAATACGAGGAAATCTTTTCTTTGTAATGTAACGTATCCCATATCTGCTTGTTTTGTCATAAGCCAATATCGTTTTCAATACTATCCACTCCCGACTTTTGAATTTATTCGTTTTTCATCCTATCTTTTAGAAAGTGAAAACTATAAAAAAGCTAAAAGTACTCAGCGTAGGAACCGAATTTAGATTCGAAACAACTAATAAAAGAAACTCCATAAAATATAAAATACTTAACAAGATGAAATAGGGATTTTTAAGCAGTTTCATGGAATCATCCTTCAAGTTTATTTTCTTTATCAGCAGTCAAAATTATTAAACCTAAAAAATGTAAAAAAGAGACCATTCGAGTATAGAGGAAGAAGATATCAACGTCATTGGCGTAGTCGTTACAGGAAATGCCGAGGACCTCTCCGCTTTGGATAGCCTGGATTATGGTCCGCGCCTCTTCCTTAGGAGTCACGGCTAATCCATATGAGTAACTAAAATTGTTATTTTACTGGATACTGCAGGGTATCTCCTATAAACTAAGGGTATACAGACAGCTTCTACTGGTGAATGAGAGACATGGATTCAATACAGATAAACCGTCCTTTATCGGAAATAGAGAGGGGTTTCCTAATGGTAAATTTAAAGTATTTAGACTTATTGGCACAAAAATATGAAAGTGAAGAAAAAGTCGTCACTGAAATTATTAATCTTGAAGCCATACTTAATCTGCCTAAAGGAACGGAGCATTTTGTAAGTGATTTACACGGGGAGTATCAGGCATTTCAACATGTGTTGCGGAATGGTTCCGGCAACGTAAAAATGAAAATCAATGACCTTTTCAAAGACGAACTGAAGGAATGGGAAATCAATGAATTTGCGACCTTGATTTATTATCCGGAAGAGAAACTCCAGCTCGTAAAAAGTAATTTCAGCAGTAAACAGGAACTGCAGGAATGGTACATAGACAGCATCGAGCACATGCTGAAGCTTGTGTCCTATGCTTCTTCCAAATACACACGTTCCAAATTGCGCAAAGCGCTGCCTTCCCAGTTTGTGTATATTATTGAGGAATTATTATATAAAACGGATGAATTCCAAAACAAGAAAGAATACTACGGAAAGATGCTCGAACGCATTATTTCCCTGGGACAGGCCGATAAATTGATCGTTGGCCTGGCGTACACTACGCAGCGGCTGGTCGTGGATCATCTTCATGTAGTAGGAGACATTTACGACCGTGGCCCGGATCCGCACAAAATCATGGATACTCTTATCAACCACCACTCTGTCGACATTCAGTGGGGAAATCACGATGTTCTATGGCTCGGTGCTTATGCCGGCTCTACCGTCTGTCTGGCAAATATCATCCGTATCTGCGCGCGTTACAACAACCTTGATATCATCGAAGATGTATATGGCATCAACCTGCGGCCGCTTCTGAATCTGGCGGAGAAATATTACGATGATAACCCAGCTTTTCAGCCGAAGCGTAATGCCGGTGATAAATTGACCGAGCAGGAACAGCTGCAGATTACCAAGATTCATCAGGCTATTTCCATTATCCAGTTCAAAATGGAAAGCCCGATCATTAAGAGACGCCCCTGCTTAAACATGGAAGATCGGCTTTTGCTTGAAAAAGTGGATTATGAGAAACAGGAAGTCACCATTCATGGGAAAACGTATCCGTTGGAAAACAGCTGCTTTGCGACAGTCAATCCAGAACGACCTGATGAATTATTAGAAGAAGAAAAGCAGGTCATTGATAAGCTGCTCTTCTCTATTCAACACTCCGAAAAACTGACCAGACATATGAATTTCCTGATGAAAAAAGGCAGCCTTTATTTGAAATACAACGGAAACTTATTGATTCATGGATGTATTCCTTTAAATGAGAACGGAAACATGAAAGAAATGGAAATTGAAGATGTCACTTATGCCGGCCGGGAGCTGTTGGATGTTTTTGAGAGCTACGTACGCTATGCCTTTGCTCATCCAGAAGACACCGATGACTTCGCAACAGACATGATCTGGTATTTATGGACAGGGGAAAACTCCTCTCTCTTTGGAAAAAGAGAAATGACCACCTTCGAGCGTTATTTTATTAAAGAAAAAGAAACGCACAAAGAAAGAAAAAATCCATATTATTATTTGCGTGAAGACGAGGAAATATGCCGCAGTATGCTCGCCGAGTTTGATCTTAATCCTGACCAGGGCCGGATTATCAACGGGCATACGCCGGTGAAAGAAATTGACGGAGAGGATCCGATCAAAGCGAATGGCAAGATGATCGTCATTGACGGAGGATTCTCGAAAGCGTATCAATCTACTACTGGAATAGCCGGCTACACGCTCTTATACAACTCTTACGGGATGCAGCTGGTTGCTCATAAGCTGTTTAACTCGAAAGAGGACGTATTAAACAAAGAGACGGATGTATTGTCTGTAAAGAGACTGGTGGATGAAGAACTGGAACGCAAAAAAGTGAGAGAAACGAATAATGGTGAAAAACTATTACGGGAAATTACCAGTTTAAATAGTTTGAGAGAGCATCGTTATATGAAATAAAAGCACTTCCCTTTTTGTACACAGCCTTGAAAAATTAATATCGTGACCATTCGTAAAGAACTTCGCCTTCCTTTTACTAAGGAGACGAGGTTCTTTTTTTAAATTTTTCATTATATCTCCATACATTAATATCGGCCTGGTTTGTTTTTTAATTCTGGATTTACCCTAAAGCCCCGCCTGTCTTTTTATTGGTACAGAATGGGTAGTTTTGTACGAATATGTAATGATTTTTGTTTATCCTGAAGCGTTTCCAGGATTTTCACTCTATGTATTGATCATCCATGTCTTCTTGCTGCTATCCATTTCTTTTTATCATAAAACTCCTGATTATTTACGGGAGATTATTCATTATCATGGTCATAACTCATACGGACAGCTGGAAAAGCAGGTTATTCTGTTTGCATGAATGCTCTTTTTTGTTTGCAACGCCATAATTACCTTTCCTC
>NZ_JALBWT010000056.1:0-21635 GCF_023845525.1 Sinobaca sp. H24 | reverse complement strand
ACCAAGCAGCACGCCTCCCATAAAAATCAGGGACCAGACAATCCGGTGGGCAAGCACCTCCCCTGCCGGTACACCTCCGAGCATTTTCCAATAGAGTGGCAGAAATCCCCATAGTACATAAGCCAGTCCGGCAAATGCCACTCCCGCCGCCTGTTGATTTTCTCTCATCTTTATTCTCTCCCGTTCTTTTTTCTATTCTACAAGCCTATCGCAAAATAGAAAATGACGCATCTATTTTTTTCGGGAACCGAAAGAACAGATGCGCCATCTATAACCTTTTTTAAAACAAGCCGGCTGCAGAAGCCGCAGCCGTTTCCAGGCCAATCATGCTCATTAATCCAAGCATCATACTAATCGCAAAAAAGAGCGAAATGCCAAGCACAACCCAGGCAGACATTTCTTTTTTCATGGAATAGTACGTCAGCCAGGCGAATAAGCCGCCGACTAGTATCAGCACCAATCCCGGAAGATGAAAGGAAAACACAGGGGAAGCCGGACCGGCCGGACCGCTGTCAAATAACATCGCGTACAGCGGCGAAGGACCTTCTGCCCGAAGCAGCCTTTCAATCCGCTGGGGCGTTTCCTGCTCTGTCATAAATGCTGTCACCGCAAGAATGCTCAGCGCGGCAGCGCTCTCTGCGCGAAGCCAGGATCTGGGGCTGAAGGAAGCATCTTTTTTTAAACGCCCCCTGATGAAAAACGCATTAAAGACGGCAAAAAATAAAATAACCGCAAAAAGCAGATGCTTCAATAACAACGCCTGGCCGTAGCTCAGCACCCAGGAGCCGGTAATTGATTCCGTTATTAGCTGGGACATAATCAGGCCGGACATTGTTACAAGCACTACGCATCCAACGGCAATAAGCGTAAACCATTCCAAAAACCCTTCCCAGTTAACATAGCTTTTGGAAAACCAGCTGACCACAAATAATGTCCCGATCCATACGCTGACTGCCAGATAGTGCATCGTATGAGTAGTAAATCCAATCAGACTGTTAGCCGAGGCAGCATGCCCTACACTCGCCTGAAAGCCGATAATTGCAGCAAGAAGCGCCATGGAAGCGAGATAAATACTCCAATGCGCATTTTTCTTTCTGTAAAATAACACGATCAACAAAGCAAGGGCTGCCGAGGCGATCGTTAATGAGATCCAGGCGGTTCCAATCTGAAAAGAAAAAACGACCATTTCCAATGCTTCGCTAAGCAGGCGGTCCCGGCCCGACGAAATAGACCGGGCAATATCAAGCAGGGAAGGAAACGTCAACACAGGAAGAAGCAGGGCACTTCCCAGCACGAGCGGAAAGGGTACTTTAAGCTCAGGCCGGTTGGTTTTTGGAATCATATTCAGCAGGGCGGTTCCCATAAGAATTCCAAGCGCAACGTACAAAATTCCGTTGCTTGCAGCAATAAGCACTTACTTTTTTCTCCTGATCAAAAAGAATAAAGCTCCTGCCACAAGTACTAATAAAATGACGGTTCCTGCCAGAACCAGTGGATTGCCGGAGTCTTCTTCTGTTTCAGCAGCTGCTGTCTCTTCTGTACTCTCTTCTTCCGGGGCAGCTTCTTCCTGTGCCTCCGAACTATTTTCCTCCTGCACTTCAGCGGCATCCTCTTCCTGATCTACTGTAAAGGCAATCGTATCCTCGATAATATGACCGTCTTCGCTGATAATTTCAAACTCAAAGGTATAATCTCCGTTTGGAAGCGGCTCATCTGTATTAAACGCGACTTCTTCCAACGGATCATGCGTTACTTCTCCAAGGACAGCTTCTCCTTCTTCATCGTATAAATCGGCTATGTTGTAATCCTGAATAGGAGAGTCAAAAGAAATAATGATTTCGCTTATATCTTCTTCTACCGTCTCTCCATCTTCCGGTGTGGATTCCTCCATATACGTATGAGCCTCGGCAGAAGCCGGAAACCATAATAAAGCAAAAGCCGCAAAAGCTGTTCCAATATATTTCATATTACCTCTCCTTTAATTATACTCTCTCTCTTTATAACAGAATTGGGGCGGAATGGCTGTGAATAAATAAAGACATTTAAAACAAGCTAATAAAAAAGAACCCGCTTGGCACGGGCCCTCTTGAGTTTATCTTTCCTGCAGTCTTCTAATTCTTTCCTCAAGCGGCGGATGGGAAGAAAACAGCATCGCCATGGAGGTCTTGCCATTGATTTTAAGCGTCTGTACAGATCCGTGGCTGTCGTCCACCCGTTCGGAATACTGTTTCAGGGACTGAAGAGCGTGGGTCATTTTGTCGCGGCCGGCCAGATCCGCCCCTCCCCGGTCTGCGTGAAACTCCCGGTACCTTGAGAAAGCCATTACGACAATACTTCCCAGAATGGAAAACAAAATCTGGAACACAATGATCGCCCCGAACCGCACAAACATCCGAAGCGTTTCGTCTTTGACAAAATTGGCGACCACCGAAGCTACGATGCGGGCAAAGAAGATGACGAACGTATTTACTACACCCTGCAGAAGCGTCATCGTAATCATATCGCCATTAGCAACGTGAGCCACTTCGTGGGCAATAACTCCTTCTACAGCCGTTTTATCCATCGTCTGCAGCAGTCCACTCGATACTGCTACCAGAGAACGTTTCTTGGAAGGACCGGTAGCAAAAGCATTTACTTCCTTCGAATTATAAATACCTACTTCCGGCATGTGCGTAAGTCCAGCATTTCTTGCCATCGTGTGAACGGTTTCCAGCACCTGTTTTTCAGCCTGCGACTGAGGCTGATCCGGATCTATTACCTTCACGCCCATCGTTTTTTTAGCCATCCAGCGTGAAATCGCCAGAGATATTAAAGCACCGCCAAAACCAAACGCAGCACTAAACAGCAGTAACGCAACGAAGTTCATGCTTCCGTCCGGGCTCATCATGCCTCCAATATTAATACCGAATAAGCCCAGAATGCCGATTACGATAGAAATTGTAGTGATAATTAAAATATTGGTAATCAATAATAGTAATATTCTTCTTCCCATTACTTCCACTCCTTTTTTCTCTCTTCATCATACCTGCTTCTATTTTACGAAGCTACTGAATTATTTGTTTCACTTTCTTTGCGCTTGTTTCGTTTATTCTTTTTCAAAAAAGGAATGTAAGTACGTATACGCCTGTTTACAGAAATCCGAACAGCTTTATTAACTTAAGGAGGACTCTATTAATGAAAGCATTAGCACTTACGAAAACCGGAAGTATTGATCATCTGGAAATCACTGATCTCCCTATACCTGAACCAAAGGAACAGGAAGTACGAATTAAAGTAAAAGCAGCGGGCCTCAATCCGGTGGATTATAAACTATCAGAAAATGGACTGCCCGAATGGGAATTCCCCCACATACCGGGTCTGGATGTTTCCGGCATCATTGATAATGTAGCCCCCGGCTTATCCGATTGGAAAGAGGGAGACGAAGTATACGGCCACATAAGCATGGCAGACAACGGCGCTCTCGCTGAATATGTTACCGTCCCTGCTGAAGTTCTTGCCCCGCTTCCTTCGGGATGGAGTCATGAAGAAGCCGCTTCCCTTCCAACCGCCGCTCTTACCGCCTATCAGTCCCTGTACCGGAAAGTAACCGTACAGAAAGGACAGACTATTCTTATTCAGGCCGGCGCCGGCGGAGTGGGCGGATATGCCATTCAGCTTGCCTCACTCGCCGGTCTTCATATCATCACGACGTGTTCTCCGGAGAACAATGATTACGTAACAGAACTGGGTGCTCATAAAATCATTGATTACAAAACAGAAAATGTTACCGAAGCCATTCACAAATATACTAAGGGACGCGGCGTGGACATCGTGCTGGACACTATCGGCGAAAAAACAGCTACCGAAGCTGTCGATTTTCTTGCGTTTAACGGCCATCTTGTATGCATCGCTTCGCTGCCGGATTTCACCCAGTACACTCCCAAAACGCTGGCTCCTTCTTTTCATGAAGTAGCGCTTGGCTTTGTGTACCGGTCTGATGATCTCGAACAGCGTGCCGATCTCGGCCGCATGGCCAGAGAGCTTGGCGCCATCGCCTCGCAGGGCAAAATCAAACCGCTTCCGCTGGAAGTTGTTTCGCTGGAAGAAACGGCATCTGCTCTTCACCGTATAAAAGACGGGCATGTCCGAGGTAAAATCGTAGCAGCCCTGTAATAAACAAAAGCAGAAAAACCGTCAGCGGTTTTTCTGCTTTTTTCTTTTATTGATCTGATCATATGTTTTCTCACTGCAGATTACAAACAGCCGGGCCTCTTCGCCAATCTTTTCATCCAGCTTCTGGTTAATGTGGAAGTCCTGTCCGTCCGATACGAGCGTAGCTCCCTCATGAAGCAGTTCTTTAAAGGCCTCCCGATACGTGTTCCATTCCGGACGCTTTGATATTTCATACAAATCATCCCCGTAATTTTTCGAAAGTAGCTGCGATACCAGCCTTGATGTGCCGGGGCTGAAAGCTGAACGAACCGCCAGCTGGGCTACCATCTCTGAGGACAAAATAAATTCGTCAATTCGAACGTGGGTAAAGTTATGAATATTCTCGCGTTCTTTTACTTCTACAATGATATAAATAGAGTCATAGTGGCGTTCAATATTGGTCGCAATCAGCAGCGTTTTTCCATCGATATAGGAAGGATCATGAATGAACTCGCCGTTTCTTGTCAGTTCGTTCGGAAATACAAATACAGCTTTCGCTTCTTTAATATTCGCCTGATCAAGGGTTTCTTTATGAATGGGGTTGCCTTTTACATAATGAACGCGGTCATGATGAATAGGAGCCTGCTCCAGCTGATCCACAATAACAATGTCCACATGCTTATCTGTATGTAAAATTTCCTGGATAGCCAGCCCTGCATTTCGGCTCCAGTCAATAATCACGATATGTCCTTTTCCTTTAAAATCCAATCTTCCACCTTCTTTTTTACGATTATATATGTAAAAATAATCGACGATTTTACTTATAACTATCGAGATCAGACCGATACCTATTATATAGAGAAAAATAGCGTACAGTTTTCCTCCGACTGTAACAGGAGAATAATCACCGAACCCGACCGTCGTAACGGTTGTCATCACCCACCAGAATCCGTTAAAGGGGGACTCGAACGTTTCCGGCTCCAAATAATAAATAAAATAGGAACTGAACACAATTAAAAGACCGGCACTCAAGAAAATAAATTTACTGTTTACTTTAATAAGCCGTCCAAAAATCTGGCTGAAAAATATATGATCCACTCCTTTTCTTTTTTAACTAAATTATAGCATAATCCTTTTGGCCGGCAGGTACAGCTTCTTATATCCATAAAAACTGGAGGACTAATGAATGAAACGATTTTTTTCCATCTTAACTATTTTACTGGCGGTGATTATTGTGGCAATTACGCCTCAGCAGCATGTGAACGCAAACGGTAATTATTTATCCACCTGGCTGTGGGACACAAATAGAATGCTTTCCGAACCCGATCGGATTCTTACTTTTCTTGAATCCAAAGAAGCCGAAGCCGTCTATCTGCAGATTGATCGAAATATCCCATCCTCCTCCTACCGAAGCTTTATTCAAAAAGCGGGCGATCGCGGAATAGCGGTGCATGCGCTTGACGGTGCCTCTGACTGGGGTGAGCGGTACAGCGGCAAAACTCCGCCTCCTGTATTTTCCTGGCTGAACACCTATCAGAACAGTGCAGCACCGTCAGAAAAATTTGCGGCAGTGCATCTTGATGTAGAACCTTACCTTCATTCGACCTGGAACACCGACTACAAGAAAAGCGTATTTAATTATCAAAAGTTGATGATAAACAGCACAAAAGCCGCCAACGATATGGGGCTGCCTCTTTTTGCCGATATGCCTTTCTGGTTTGATGAAAGAACCTATAATAACAAAATCGGAAAAGGCAATCTGGCGGAATGGATCATCAAGCAGGCGGACGGTGTTAATATTATGGCCTACCGGGATAAAGCAGACGGACCAAATGGCATCACTGCTCTGGTTTCAAATGAGATGAATTGGGGGAATGTATATGCAACGCCTGTAACCATCGGAGTAGAAACGATGAATCTCGGTTCATCTGAATCTTTTACTACTTTTTATGAAGAAGGCGAAACATATATGCAGGCAGAATTGGAAAAGGTTCGCTCCGCCTACAGCGGCTATCGGAGCTTTAACGGCTTTTCCATGCACCATACGTATTCGTGGATTGATATGAAACCATAATACAAAAGGACAGCATCTTACAAAAATGCCTGTAATCGGGCATTTTTTTTGTTTTCTTCCTGAAAAAAAGGAGGCTATTTTGTGCTGAGCGGTTATTTATTAAGTGATTATATTCTTCTTCTTACCGGCCTGCTGCTTGCCTGCGGGGTACTGGTATCCAAATTCTCCACCCGTCTCGGTGTTCCATCTCTTATATTGTTTATCGCAATTGGTATGCTTATGGGATCCGGCGGATTAAATATCCTTCCCTTAGGGAACGTAGAATATGTGCAGGCCATTGGTATTCTCGCTCTTGTTATTATTTTATTTGAAGGCGGCATCCAGACAAACTGGTCGGTTATCCGCCCGGTTGCCGGCACTGCTCTCTCGCTGGCAACTATTACAGTACTGCTCACTTCCCTTCTTCTGGCAGGCTTTGCCTATGTTCTTCTCGACCTTACAATGACAGAAGCCTTTCTGCTCGGAGCACTGGTAGGCTCTACTGATGCGGCCGCCGTATTTGCTACGCTGAAGGGTAAAAACATTAAACCGAATCTTAGTGCCTCTATGGAAGGAGAAGCCGGAGCCAACGATCCAATGGCCGTGTTTCTTACTTTGGCTGCTATCGAACTCCTTACTTCTCCGGATCCCAGCTACGCGCTGATGGCCGGAAGTTTTTTATGGCAGATGGCCGGCGGATTATTAATTGGACTGGTTTTGGGAAAGGCCGGCTCCTACGCAGTAAACAAGATTAATATGGATGCAGGCGGACTTTATCCTATTTTTGCGATTTCTTTTGCGTTCATTATTTACAGTTCCGCCCAGTTTGCTCTGGCAAGCGGCTTTCTTGCCGTTTACGTAGCTGCACTTGTTATTGGCAATTCAGAATTAACCTACCGCCATTCCATCACAACCTTTCACGAAGGATTTGCCTGGATGGCCCAGATTGTTATGTTTATTGTCCTTGGGGCGCTTGCCACCCCGGAAGATATTTTTTCATGGGGTGTAATATGGACGGGTGTCCTGCTTTCTTTTTTCATTATGTTTATTGCCAGACCGGCAGCCGTTTTCCTTTCCACAATAGGAAGCGGTTTCTCCCTGAATGACCGGCTGTTCTTATCCTGGGCCGGGCTGCGCGGTGCTGTCCCGATTATTCTGGCTACCTTCCCTATCGTTGCCGGGGTAGATAACGATTCGATCATTTTTAATACGGTCTTTTTTATCGTACTCACTTCTGCCTTAATTCAAGGATCAACTATTGCTCCCTTGTCCAATAAACTAAAAGTCACCGCCCCCGACACTAAAGATGAGCATTCCTCCTGGGAGCTCGTCAATATTGGAAAAACAGATGCCAAGCTGGTCGAATACAAAGCTTCCAAGCGTTCTGCCATCATCGGTCATCATGTAAACAGCCTCAATATTCCGGAAGAATCTGTTGTTAATGCATTAGTCCGCGATGGAGAGCTTCTCAATACAGATGCCAACATTGAAATACAGCCGGGCGATACGTTATTTATTCTCGTAGCCACCAGAAAAAAACATGATTTAAAGCAGATGCTCGATGGACAAAAAGAAAAGAAACGTTTTTCATAAAAATAATGATAATAGGGTTCCATTTACTCTTCTAAAATGGGATAAATGGAATCTATTTTCTAAAAAGGAATGATGAATGAAAATATAAAAACAACGATTGAGGAGGCAGATTATGAATATGAAATACGCAGGCGTCGGGTTAGTGATGCTGGCTGCAGTATTCTGGGGGATCACCGGGGGTATTGCCGATATTTTAATGAGCCGGGGCTGGGACCCTATTGTTATTTCGCTCTACCGGGGAATTATTGGTTTTATCTGTTTTTTTACGTGGGTTCTTTTTCGTTTTAAAGACAACTGGGTCCGCTCTACTTCTTTCTACATATGGGCTCTGCTTGCAGGAGTCGGGGTCGCCGGGAATTTCACCTTTTATTTCGTAAGTATTCAGGCGTCAAGTATCGCTGTGGCGGTTACCTTAATGTATACAGCACCAATATTTGTTCTTCTTATTTCTTTTATACTCGGAATGGAACGTTCCACCTGGCTGAAATGGGGAAGCATTGCCGGGGTTCTTATAGGGATTATACTTCTTACAGGGGCTTATAATATGGGGTCCCTTACCGTCAATGCTTTAGGGGTGGCTGCCGGCCTGGCTGCCGGGCTTTCCTACGCGCTTTTTTATATTTGGATTTAAAAATGCTTCGTCTCTTGGGAAACCCCAGGCTACGTTAACCATTGCGTTTCTTGCTTTTTGCATTATTCTTTTTATATTTGCTGATATGAACGAAACTGCCGCTGTTCTGACATCAAATGATACAGGCTGGTTTCTTCTTCTAGGCATTGTCGGCGCCGGAATTTCTTTTATCTTATATGTAATCGGAATTCGCTTAACGACTCCTGCAAAAGCCTCAATGGTTGCGATGGTTGAGCCGGTAACCGCCTCTTTATTCGGTGTGCTGCTGCTTGGTGATCATTTAACTTTCGTTCAGCTTCTCGGAATGGCGCTCATTCTGGTTACTGTTACCGTAGTGAGTGTAAAAACTTCAAACTAAAAAAGCTGGGTCCGGAGAAAATCTCCGGGCCCAGCTTTTGTGTCAGCAGGATTTTTTACACAGCTGCTTTTATTTACTCAGCAAATTTATTGTATTTTCCTTCAAAATACAGCAACGGATCTCCGTCCTGTACTTGAAGGTTAATCACTTCTCCAACAAACAATGTGTGATCCCCTGTCTCGTGGGTGGAATGCACTCTGCAGACCAGGCTCGCCAAAGAGTCCTCAATAATAGGCTGGCCTTCAAAGCGTTCGAAAGATACTTCTATATCTTCTTTGAGCTGTCTGGCAAAGTACATGGAATATTTCTCCTGCTCCTGCGAAAGAATACTAACCGAAAAGGTTCCGGCTTCTTTGATCTTTTCGTGGCAGGTAGCATTTTTAGACACCGAAACAACTACCAGCTTTGGATCAAGGGATACCGACATAAAAGCGTTGGCTGTCATTCCATATATTTCGTCTGTTTCTGTTGTAATTACGGTTACGCCGGAGGCAAATTTGCCCATGGCGGATTTAAATAAACGATCGTCCATTTTCTTCACTCCTTATTTAGTAGTAGATGATGAAGCTGGTTCATTGGTATGCAGGGATGTTTTTAGTGAACCGGCAATAAGTTCCCATGCTTCTTCTGCCTGCCTGTTCGGGCCGTCATGGGTAAACGCATGCTCACACCCGTCAAAACGCCTGTGCTCGGCTTCGATTCCATGTTTGGTAAGCTTAGCAGCATACAGCTCTGCTTCTTCTGCCAGGGAATCATACTCTGCGGTAATAACCAGTGCCGGCGGAACACCATTCATATTTTCCGCCATGATAGGAGAGGCAAGTGGATTTTTAGCACTTTCCTTATCCAGCACGTAGCAGTTATTATAAAAAGTCATCTGTTTAGCCGGGATGACCCGATTTTCATCAAGTACAGGCTTCTCTTCGGCTGGCGTTACCAAATCCAGCACTGGATAATTAAGAATCTGTTTTGAAAAAGAAAATTCTTTCCTGATAGCTGCCAGCAGGGTAAGCGCTGCAGCCAGGTTACCCCCTGCGCTCTGACCTCCGACAGCCAGCCGGTCTTTATCAGCACCGAGGCTTTCGGCGTGGTCAACCACCCATTTTATTACTTCATAACTTTCTTCCAGCGCTGCCGGGAATGGAGATTCCGGCGCTTTCGCATAATTGATATTCACTACCAGACAAGAAGCTTCATTTGCTATATATCTGCAGTAAGGATCGTCCTGAGAAGCATCTCCATGTACAAACCCGCCTCCATGCAGGTTTATGTAAATAGGAAGTTTTGCTGTTCCCGATGTTACCGGATAATAAAAAGTTACAGGAGTAAGCCGTCCTGTTGTAGAAATCAATCGTTTTTCAGCGGAGGCGACCGCCTGAATATTTATTGTAGAAGGGCGTTTTTTAAAAGAAGCTTTTTTTCTAATTGCTTTAGCCTGCCAGGTATTTATCATTTTACCGCTCCATGTTATTTGACGTATATCATTATGTACCCTCTCTATAATGAATTCTAACATTCTATTATTCTGACGGTTCTGCAGGTTTCGTTCCATCAAAAAGAAGGTATGAGATAAGTAAAATTTTTTTAGGAGGTTTTCCCCATCGAATACACTGCTTCAGCTGCTGTTGAAAAGCTTCTGGAAAATTTCCGGACAATCCGCAGACAAACGCTTCACATTACCACCCCTCTGGAAACGGAGGATTATATGATGCAGGCATCTCCAGACGTGAGTCCCGCAAAATGGCACTTAGCCCATACAACTTGGTTTTTTGAACAGTTTATATTGAAAAATCATGCTGAAAACTATGAAGAATTTTCCAAGGATTCCAACGCTCTTTATAACTCCTATTATGAAACACAGGGAAAGATTTTCCCCAAGTCACAGCGCGGGCTGATTTCGCGGCCCACTGTAGCGGAAACCTTTGCTTATCGTGACTACGTAGAGCAGCAGGTGGAAGCTTTTTTACAGAACACTCCTTTAACAGAAGAAATTGCTGATCTGATGGAAGTAGGTCTGCAGCACGAACAGCAGCACCAGGAGCTGCTTATTACAGACACTAAGTACAACTTCTCGATCAATCCGACAAATCCTGCTATTATACCGGAGCATTTTTCAGAAACGACCGCTGCACCGAGGGAATGGCTGACATTTGAGGAGGGACTGACAGAAATAGGCACGAATAATATTCATTTTTCTTTTGATAATGAACGTCCAGTTCATAAATACTGGATCCATCCATTTTCGATCGCGACCGTTCCCGTAACAAACAGAGAATACATGAATTTCATTGAAGACGGCGGCTACAAAGAGGCCGGATACTGGCTGTCCGAAGGCTGGTCTATCGTTAAACAGGAGCAGTGGGAAGCTCCCTTATACTGGGAAAAGCATGAGGGCGAATGGTACGCCTACTCTCTGCAGGGGCTTAAGAAGGTGAATCCGGAAGAACCCGTCACCCACATCAGCTATTATGAAGCAGACGCCTTTCCCGATGGGCAGGCTTCCGCCTCCCTACAGAACAGGAATGGGAGCACGCGTTCAGCGGATATTCTACAGAGGGACATTTTGTAGAAGCAGAAACGTACCATCCTGCCCCGGTTGATAAGCCGGAGCATGTTTATGGAAACGTATGGGAATGGACCAGAAGTCCTTACGCTCCTTATCCCAATAACCGGCCGCTTGAGGGGGCTCTTGGAGAATACAACGCCAAATTTATGAGTAACCAGATGGTGCTGCGCGGAGGATCCTGTGCAACACCGCAGTCTCATATCCGCTCGACGTACCGGAATTTTTTCCCTCCTGAAAAACGCTGGCAGTTCAGCGGCATCCGCCTTGCAAAGGATGAATAAATGAAAAAAACAAATCTTCCTTATACGCTGGTTGACCTGCAGCCTGATGTGTCATCTTTTAAAGAAGATGTAATTGCCGGTTTCGAAAAAACCCATAAGGCTCTGCCGGCCAAGCATTTTTACGATAAAACGGGAAGTTCATTATTCAACGCCATTACGAAGCTGCCGGAATATTACGTAAGCCGGACAGAGATGGATATTCTGCACGATTTTGGTCCTGATATTGCTGAAGCAATAGGCGGCCGTGCGCATATTATTGAACTTGGAAGCGGAAGCTTCGACAAAATTAATCAGGTGCTCCCTTTTTTGAAGAGCCCCGCCTCCTATAAGCCGGTGGATATATCGATCAGTGCGCTTCAGGATACCGCAGAAAGAGTGCTGGAACGATATCCGGATTTGGAGGTTACCGGCATATGTGCAGATTATACGAGCACTCTGGACTTTCTGCACCAGGACCGGGGAAATAATAAAACCATCTGCTTTCTCGGTTCAACGATCGGCAACTTTCAAAAAGAAGAGGCCGCCGCTTTTCTTCAATCACTGGCCGGCGAACTGCATGACGACGGGCAGATTTTGATTGGGGTAGACTTAAAGAAAGATACTGCTGTTCTTCATAATGCTTATAATGACCCTGCAGGCATTACGGCAGCATTTAACTTAAATATTCTGGAACGTATGAACAAAGAAATGAAAGCTGATATTGATTCAGCCGGGTTTACGCACCATGCTTTTTATTCTGAGGAAAACGGACGAATTGAAATGCACCTCCAGAGCAGTAAAGAACAGCTGGTATCGCTGGAAGAACACACCTTTCATTTTTCCAAGGGAGAGACCATTCATACCGAAAACTCTCATAAATTCTCTATTGCCGAGTTTATTGCCCTGGCTAAGCAGTCTCATTTAAACGTAGATGCTTTTTGGACAGATGAAAAGGAATGGTTTGGAGTATTTTTATTAAAACGACCGTAAACAGCAAAGAGAAAGCACCCATCGTGCTTTCTCTTTTTCTGTTATACCGGCCAGTTTTTGTGATAATACGCCATGTCCCAAAACAAGTATTCGAACTTGGTCGTCGTTAAGAAAATCTCCTCCAGTTTATCGAGTTCATGCTGCGGCTTTCCTTCTGCCAGCTCGTCCAGCAGATCAATGCACCAGTCTGCGAGTTTCAGGAAATCCGGATCGCTGTAGGTACGTATCCACTCCCCGTAGAGCTCATGCTCAACTGCTCCTGGAATGCGACTTAGATCCCGGCCGATTTCTGCGTAACTCCACATACATGGGAGCAGAGCCGCCGTCAGTTCAGCCAGCCCTCCATTCTGCCCCTCATGAAGCATATACCTCGTATAGGCCAAGGTCACGGGAGCTGCCTCGGCCTGTTCCAGCTCTTCTTCTGTAATATCAAGCCTGGCACTGTAGTCCCGGTGCAGCTGCATTTCTTCGTTGAGCGTAGACTGAAGCAGATCCGCGAACTCTCCCATCGTTTTTAATGTCCGGGCCTTCATCGTTCCCATCGCAAATAGACGGGCATATTCTTTTAAATACAAATAATCCTGGATCATAAAATAGCGAAAGGCTTCTTTTTCCAGCGTCCCATCTCCCATTCCAGTAACAAATGGATGACTGTGGTTTTTTCTCCAGATCGGCTGTAGTTTTTGCTGAAGCGTACGGCTGAATGACATTTCTATTCCTCCTTCTTTTTTTCTGAATGCAGCCATTCATATACATAAACGGCGAGCGTGTTTGTAAATGTTACTAATTGATCGATCGAAAGCCTTTCGTTCACAGCGTGAGCGTTGGCAAGCGTTCCAGGCCCAAAAATGGCAGTTGGTATGCCGGCTTCACCAAGCCATCCTCCATCTGTCACGGTAGGAGAAACATCGAGATCGGCTTTTTCGCCGGCCATTTTTTCAAAAGCCTGGGCCAGCAGTTTTGTTCCAGGGTGTTCCTTATCAACCGAAAGAGAAGGGAAAATTTCTCCTCTTTCTTCAATCATGGAGGTGCCGCCCCATGTAAATTCGGGAGGATGATGTCGGAGCCAGGGGTCTCCCAAAGCAACATTACGTATATGCTCCTCTACTTCTGCTGCTGCAGATTCATGTGTTTCATCCGGATAAAAATGAACGGTCACCCAGAGCCGGCATTCATCTGCTATAAAAGCTGCATGTCTTCCTCCTTCAATAACAGCAGGGTTAATCGTGTTCGCTCCTGCCGGCAGGCCCGGATAACTTTTTTCCACAGCCCACTGCCTTTCCAAAGTCTGCAGCCCTTGAATAATGACCATCATTTTCTCAATCGCACTGGCTCCCTTCACTGCACCTCCGGCATGAATCATATTCCGTCTCATCGCATCGTGAAATGTATCCGGGCTTTTAATCGTTATCCATCCGGTAATCACTCCGCCCTGCCCTTGTATATGCAGATCGCTGGTATCAACAACAAGCGCATAATCCGCTTTATAACCGCGCCGGCAGCACGCAAGTGTTCCCGCTTCACCTACTTCCTCTCCGATCACTGACTGCAGCATAAGGTCACCCGGCAGTTCTATTCCCAGTTCATGAAACATACGGATAACAAATAAGGCTCCTGCCAGACCTCCTTTCATATCAGCCGTACCCCGCCCTTGAATCCAGCCGTTTTCGATTTCGGCCCGATAAGGATCTGTTTTCCATTCTGATCCTTCTACTTCAGCTGTATCCACATGTCCGTTTAGAATAAGACTGTGATATCCGGCTGAATCGGTTCCTTTTTTCGTCGCTACTACGTTGGGATCTCCCGGGTAAACGTCCCAGCTGTCTATCTCATATCCTGCCTTCTCCAAATAAGATGCAATAAATGACTGAATTTCCGCTGTGTTTCTTGCCGGCGGCGCCGGCGTTTCGTATGATACCAGCGTTTTTACCAGGTCGAGAAGATCTTCCTGTCTTTCCTCCATATGTGTTAATAATCTGGATATGTCCGTCACTTTCTCTGCCTCCTCATTAAGTGATTACTCAAATAAAAAAAGCCTCTTCCGGGAAGAAGAAGCAGAGACGTCAGGTTAGTCTTCAGCTTCTTCCCTCCGCTGGTATCAGCCAGATCAGGTAATAAGGGTCAAGGACGTTTCCTTTTCTCAGCTTACAAAGCTCCCCTAGAAGTAATGCAGTGCTATTCATTTATGTCTTTTAGTAAATCACAGATTGCGCTTTCATACAACCTCATGTTTGACCACGCGGCAAATAGGCTATTAATAAACGTTGGGTAAGACTTTGAAAGGAGTACAAAAATGATTCGCACTCTCGCTGTTACGATACATAATGAATTTATTGAAAATGAAGATGTTGCTGTACTGCTTGCTGATCAAACTATTAAATGGTTCTGGGCTGACTTCCGGGACCCTTCCACTCAAGAAGCGTCCCGCCTGGAAACGGATTTTGCCTTTCATCCACTGGCTGTAGAAGACTGCTTTCATTCCATGCAGCGTCCGAAATACGATCACTATGAGGATTTTGAGTTTTTTGTGATGCATTCTCTGCAGAAAGATACATTTGCTAAAAAAGAAGTCGATATTTTTTCCGGCAGAAATTATGTAGTAACGTTTCATTTAAGTGCCTCACCTGAAATAGATGCTATTTGGGAAAAAGCACGAACGTCTGCGGATTTCCGGCAAAACGGAGCTTATTATATTATCTATTCCGTTATTGACAAAATTGTTGATGACTATTTTCCACCTCTTTACCAGATGGAAGACCGCCTCAATGAAATTGAAGAAAAAGATGCGGACAAAACGTACAGAGATTTAATTGATGAAGTATTCGATATCCGCGGGGATCTGCTGCAGCTCCGCCGGACGATTGTCCCTATGCGGGATCTGCTTTACCGGATGCTCGACCTGCGCCTCGACCTTATCACAGAGCACAAAGCTTACTACCGGGATGTGTATGATCACTTACTAAAGCAGACCGAGCTTATTCAGTCCAACCGGGAAATGACTTCTGATATGCGGGACAACTATCAGACGATCAACTCAAATCGAATGAACGAAATTATGATGACGCTGACCATTGTATCTACTATTTTTATTCCCTTGACCTTTATTGCTGGATTATACGGAATGAATTTTACCAACATGCCCGAACTCACGGCCGATAACGGCTACTTTATTACGCTTGCGGTCATGGCCGTTATGGCCGGCGTCCTGCTGCTTTTGTTTAAATGGAAAGGCTGGTTTAACATATTTAAATAACCACACCCGTATCAGGGGGAAAGTATTTGTTTAAGAGTCCGGGAACAGGGAAACATTTAACTTATACACTAATACGAAACGGGGGAATTTCCAATGCTCGAACAAACAGCCGGTGAACACGTAATTGATCTTTTAAAAGAATGGAAGATTGACCGGATTTTCGGGATGCCGGGAGATTCTATTAATGAGTTTATGGAGGAACTTCGTAAACAGCAGGAAATTCGTTTTATTCAAATACGGCACGAGGAAACAGGAGCACTTGCGGCCTCTGCCCATGCCAAGCTTACTCATCAAATCGGCGTTTGTTTGTCCATTGCAGGACCGGGTGCCGTCCACCTGCAGAACGGCTTATATGATGCCAAAAAAGATAAAGCCCCTGTTCTTGCCATAGTAGGACAGATAAGCAGTACACTTGTGGGGACAGATAATTTTCAGGAACTCAAACTTGAAGCAATGTTTGAAGACGCTGCGGTATTCAACCGCCGCGTTCAAACGGCAGAGCAGCTTCCGGATCTGCTCAATCAGGCTATCCGGACCGCTTACGCAGAAAAGGGGCCTGCTGTTCTTATCGTCCCGGACGATTTATTCGCCCAGAAGGTCAAATCAAAAGAAGCTCTGACGTCTGCTATCTATTCTTCTCCTATCATCCGTCCGGAGGAAAAAGACCTCAAAGAAGCAGTAACATATATGCATGAATCAAAAAAGCCAGCAATTCTTGTCGGCAAAGGCGCGGAAGATGCTGCCGAAGAAGTATTGGCTTTCGCAAAAAATCAAAGCTCCTATCATTGTTTCCCTTCCTGCTAAAGGAATGATACCGGATGATCATCCACAGAATATGGGACAGCTCGGGCAGCTCGGGACAAAGCCTTCTTATGACGCCATCCAGGAAGCCGATCTGCTGCTTTTGCTCGGAACCGCATTTCCCTACCGGGAGTTTCTTCCGGAAAACACACCTGCCGTCCAGATTGACATCGATCCTTCTGTAATAGGGAAATACTATCCGTCCCGTGTCGGCCTGGTAGGGGACCTACGTTCGATTCTTCCCTGGTTTACGAATGGGCTTGAAGAAAAAAACGACGATTTCCTCCAGACCTATATAAAAAAGCGGGAAAACTGGAATGAGGAGCTTCAACAGGATATCGATAAAGAAACAGAGCTTCTTCAACCCCAGCAGGCTATTGCTGAAATTCAGAACATCCTGGAAGATGATGCTGTTATTTCCCTGGATGTCGGAAGCGTTACGGTCTGGACTGCCCGCTATCTACGCCTGAAAAAGCAGAAAATGATCCTCTCTTCCTGGCTTGCCACAATGGGGTGCTCTCTTCCCGGAGCTATCGCTGCAAAACTGGCTTTTCCGGACCGCCAGGTTATCGGCATTGTCGGAGACGGCGGCTTTTCGATGGGAATGCAGGATTTTGCTACGGCTGTGAAGTATAAGCTTCCCATTATCATGGTCGTATTTAATAACGAAAAAATTTCGATGATTGAATTTGAGCAGCAGGCTATGGGAAATCAGCCTGAAGCGACAGATATAAGCGACATTGATTACGCTGAATTTGCCCGGGCCTGCGGTGGAATTGGCTATACGGCTGATTCCCGGGAAGAGCTCAGGCATGCTTTGAAGCTGGCTGCCTCCAGTGACGTACCGGTCGTGATTGACGCACATGTAGAAAACCTTCCGCCGCTTCCGGGAAAAGTTTCCTATCAACAGGGCATCCACTACGGACAGTATATGATCAAAAGCATGTTTTCCAAAGGCTCCACTACTATCCCACCTATCAAAAAAGGCCTAAAGCGGCTGTAATTCCGCTTTAGGCTTTTCTTTTTTAATATCATGGAGAAGCTCCAGGAGCTTTGGGGCTTAACGGATGTCTCCGCCTTTCTTATTACCTTCTGCCGTTTCTTCTTTGCGCGATAATTACTTCTTTTTCGCCTTTTTCCATTTTTGATTTACAGATGGGGCATGTTTTTTCCTGAAGCGTATCGTCTTCCTGGGTTTGAATTTTCACCCATACGATACAATCCTCATTTGTGCATAACCATGCTTTTACTATTTTTCTTTCTTCCGGCAACTGTTCCATGGGCTGGCTCCTTTTTGCGTTGCGTGTGGGAAAGCATCTAAAAAAAAGCGGGATACTTCCACAGCTTTTCCGCGGTATTGGGCGGGGGAACCGATATACAACTCTTCTTTTGCCCTGGTAATAGCGACATAAGCTAAGCGCCGTTCCTCCTCTAATGCTTTTTCTTCACTTTCATTGCTTTTCTTTATAAAGTCTTTACTCCCGGAAGCCTTGAGCGCCGAGCTATGCGGCAGTATCGTCTCCGATGCTCCAATTAAATAGACAACCGGAAATTCCAGACCTTTTGCCCGATGTATGGTCATAAGGGATACGGCATCTGTTTTAGCGGCCTGTGTTTTTTTCTGCATGCCTTTATACATTTCCACCATATCATCTACAAACGATACAAAGGCCAGAACAGAATCAAAACGGCCGGCGGACGATTCCAGTTCGTCCAGCGTCTCTTTCACGCCTTCTTTATGCATCGTTTCCGCCTGTGCTTCGTTGGCTTCCAGGTACGTATCATAAAAAGCTTCGCGCATTTTCTTGATCGCCTGTTTAGGCTTCATCGGCTTCAGCTGCTTGAGCAGCCGCTCCCTTTCCTGCAGTTTACCTACCTGGAAAGTGCGCAGACCGCCAAGGGATTGAAGCAGTTCAAGCGGCTCCGCCTGTTCTCCGACAGCTTCCAGTCTTTTAATATGAAGCATGCCTTTTTCCCTGTTAATAAATAACGTGGGTAGCACCTCCGGCAGTGCTTCGTTATAGTAGGGGTTTAAGGCAAGCCGCAGATGATCCATCACCGCTTTAATCGGCCACTGGTTATAAAACATTTGATCAACTGTCGTGAAAGATAAAAAAGGAATTTGATGGAGCGTAAGCTGTTCGAACATAGCCCGGCTCACACTGGCCGTACGGTGAAGAACTGCAAAATCTGCATAAGAACGGCCGTCGTTCTGAACTTTATGAAGAATATCCGCCGCTGCAAGCTTTGCTTCTTCATCCGTCGTTTCCGCCCGGAAATAAAGCGGATATGTTTGAGACATCACTGTTGATTTAAGTGTTTTTTCCCGGCGGTTTGTGTTAAGGCGTATGACTTCGTTTCCCAATCCTGTAATGGGTGACGTGGATCTGTAATTCACATCAAGGGTGGCCATTTCTGCTGTTGGAAATTCCTTATCAAACTCCAGAATGATTTCACTCTGCGCCCCATTAAACGAATAGATTGTTTGATCATCATCGCCTGCTACAAATAAATTCTTGTGTGATGCAGACAGCATCTTCATCATTTCATACTGCAGCGGATTCGTGTCCTGAAATTCATCCACCATAATGTATTTAAATCGTTCCTGCATTTTTCTCAGAAGGGTTTCTGATTCGCAGAGCAGCTCATACGCATGGCAGAGAATATCATCAAAATCCAGCTGGTGTTCTTCTTTTTTCCAGGCTTCATATCTGCGGAAAACCCCTTTCTGCTCGATTTCCATTGGGTTTTCCGCAGGCATTTCTGCCAGGGAAAGGTTATTCATCCGGTAGGAAGAATAGAGGGACAGCAGGGTTTCCGGCTGGTATTTTCCGTCAAACCCTGCTTCTTTCAGCTTCTTTTTAATGATAATATGTTTGAACCGCTCGCTGGTAATCATCTTCTGATCGTATCCCTGCCCCCGAAGCAGCTGCAGAAAAAAAGAATGAAACGTCCGGACCTGAAGCTGCCTTACAGCCTGCGCGGAAATGCCGGGCAGTGCAGCGATTCGTTCTTTCATTTCCTCCGCTGCTTTTTTCGTAAATGTTACAAGCAGTATATGCGCAGCCGGTATCTTCCGGACAGCCAGCAGGTAACCCGTCCGGCAGACAAGTACGGAGGTTTTTCCGGAACCGGCCCCGGCCAGAGCAAGAAAAGGTCCTTCCCCGTGCCGTACCGCTTTCGTCTGGGACTGATTTAAGGAAATTCCTTTTTCCTTAAGCGCCCGGAAATAGAAATAATCTTCTTCTCCACCGTCTGTCTGTTCTGCGTCAGACTCTTCCCGGGCCAGATCTGCTTCAGGAACGACAGGGCTGATGATTCCAAACGGTGTTTTTTCAAACGATGTATTTTCCATGCTATCACCAAATTTTACTTAGTATGCGACATATCAATATGCTACTCTTCATTCTACACACGTTTACCGGATACCGGCAGGCATTACTGTCTGATGAAACCTCCATGTCCTATGTCCGGCACTGATTCCGCAGAAATATCTTTATTTCTTTCCACATGCTGATCTTTCTTTTCCTGTGCTAGACTAACAGAAAGGAGGCTGCATAGGATGAATGACGTTACGCACACTTTAGAAAAATGGAAAGATGATTTTTATGCATTAAGCGAATACATAGGAAGCCACCCGAGCTCGGGCATGAAGAATATAAAGCTTCAGCTGCTTTAGCAGACCTTCTGCAGAAGCATGGCTTCGATGTTACCACTGGTATAGGCGGCATTCCGACGGCATTTGAAGCCGTATATCACGGTCGTTCTCCCGGTCCACACATAGCATTTATGGCGGAATATGATGCTCTGCCGGGGCTGGGTCACGCCTGCGGTCATAATTTAATCGGCACAATGGCCGTGGCAGCGGCTGTTGCTGCAAGTAAAACGATAGATGAAAAATCAGGATCTCTTTATGTATACGGCACCCCTGCTGAAGAAACCAAAGGGGCCAAGGTACCATTCTCCGAAAACGGCGTCTTTGATCATCTGAATGCTGCAATGATGATTCATCCTTACAGTCATTATGAAAAAAGCGGAACATCTCTTGCAATGGATGCCGTCCAGTTTTCTTTTAAAGGAAAATCCAGCCATGCGGCGGCTTCTCCTGAAGAAGGAATCAATGCCCTTGATGCGGTGATCCAAACGTTCAACAGTATTAATGCTCTTCGTCAGCATGTTCCCGCTGACGTTCGGATTCACGGAATTATTACAGAAGGCGGGGAAGCGGCCAATATTGTTCCTGATTACGCCGAAGCCCGTTTTTATATAAGGGCTGCCAGAAGACGCGACCTCGATGAGATTACCGAAAAGGTGAAAAACTGCGCTCGGGGTGCTTCTCTTGCAGCAGGAACAACGCTTGCTGTTTCCAACTACGAATTTTCCTATGATGATATGACCACCAATGAAGCGCTCTCCTCTCTCTTTACTTCCCGTCTCATCGAAGCAGGAGTAGATGCCTCAGCAGTTCAGGAGCAGAAAGACGGCGGTGGATCGCTTGATATGGGGAATGTCAGCCAAGTGGTGCCTTCCATCCATCCGTTTATTCAAATTACAGACGAAGGCTTCGCCTGCCACACACCGGGCTTTGAACAGGCCGCCAGAAGCCGGCGCGGATTTGACTCTATGCTTACAGGACACAGGCAATGGCTATGACCGCGCTTGATCTGATCGATCAGCCGGACCTGCTCGGGAAAGTCAAAGATGAATTTAAAAAACAGCACGGTTAAAACAACAAACCCCATCACCTATGCAGGCGATGGGTCTCTTATTTTCTAATTTCCATTCCAGCTATTAAGAAGCCGTCATATACTCCAAATATTAACCGCAATCAGCAGAAGAGTGACGATCACAAACAGCAGCTTCACGTAGGCGGCCCCTTTTTTTATAGCGAAATTCACACCCCATGTACGCACCGGCCACCATCGCCAGCCCCATGGTAATTCCATAAATAAAATGGACCGAGTCAAAGCTGATAATGTAATAAGGGCGGCAATATTGC
>NZ_JALBWT010000055.1:0-22646 GCF_023845525.1 Sinobaca sp. H24 | reverse complement strand
GCCAGTACGTGAATCCGAGATCCTGAGCGAAAAATACAATGTGGCCCGTGATAAGCAGAATGCTCGTCATGATTTTAGGAAAAAATGCCATAAAGGGCAGTGAATAAAGGATCAGCCCTCCGGTCAAAATCATCAGCACCTGTTCTCCCGGCCAGCCGGTGAAGCTGAAAACAATAAAAAGTATAGTCAGCGTCAGCAGCAGATATCCTCTGGAAATCGATACCCGTGCCGGCCACTTGTTTACTGTTTCCATCAGCCTCCCCTCGTTTTCTCCTCCTGTATGACTCTGCCATTCTCGGTTTCAGCCGTGGAACGCAGGGCCGGAGGCATTAAAAAATCAAAGTCGCAGCCTTGATCGGCCTGGAGCACGTGCTCCTGAAACAGCTTTTTGTAGCCCCGCTCTGCCCCGACCTGCGGAGGGACGAACTGCTCACGTCTCCGGCTCAGCTCGGCTTCGTCTACGAGAAGCTCAAGCTCGCGCGCTTCCACATCAAGCCGGATCGTATCACCGTTTTCTACGAGCGCAAATGGACCGCCGACGGCTGATTCCGGTGACACATGCAGTACAATCGTTCCAAAGGCAGTTCCGCTCATCCGGCAGTCCGAGATGCGGACCATGTCCCGCACGCCCTGCTCAAGCAGCTTTTTCGGAATTGGCAGCATGCCCGCTTCCGGCATGCCCGGGGCTCCGCGCGGACCGGTATTTTTCAATACGAGAATATCTTCTGCTTCAACATCCAGATCTGGATCATTTACTTTCTGTTCCATATCCGCCGTCGATTCAAATACAACCGCCCGGCCTTCATGCTTGAAAAGCGATGCCGAAGCGGCTTTGGGCTTGATCAGCGCGCCGTTAGGGGCAATATTTCCCGTCAGCACAGCGATTCCATCTCCTTCATGAAGAGGATCGGAGAGCGGGCTTATTACGTGGCGGTAATTCGGAGATACCGTTATATCTGCAAGGTTTTCCTTCAGCGTCCGGCCGGTAACCGTGAGCACATCCGTATGCAGATAGGTTTCCAGCTCTTTCATCACCGCCCGGGCACCGCCGGCGTGGCTGAATTCCTTCATCTGGTATTCGCCTGCCGGACGGAGGTTCGCGATAAACGGCGTATCTTTTCCAAGTGTATCAAACCGGGAGAGCGGCAGTTTGATGCCGAGCCTGCCGGCAATCGCAGTCAGATGGATCACTGCATTTGTCGACCCGCCGACGGCCATAATCATCCGAATTGCGTTGTCGAACGCTTTTTCCGTCATAATGTCGGATGGGACAATATCCTCTTCTACCAGTTTCACGATCTGCTTACCCGCTTCCTGCGCCTCCGCCAGCTTTCTATTGTCGGTTGCAAGCGTCGCCGCGCCGCCGGGCAGCATCATGCCGAGCGCTTCGGAGACGACTGCCATCGTACTCGCACTTCCCATTACCATACAGTGACCGGCGGAAGGAGCCAGTGCCTGATTAATGTCATCGAGCTCTTCTTCCGAGACGCTTCCGCTTCGATACTCCTGCCAGAAATAACGGCAGTCCGAACAGGCGCCGAGCGTCTTTCCTTCGTATTCTCCGTTATCCATTCCGCCGCCGGTAATCATAATGGAAGGGATATCAGCACTTGCCGCTCCCATCAGCTGGGCGGGCGTCATTTTGTCGCAGCCTCCGATTAATATGACACCGTCCAACGGCTGGGCGCTGATCATTTCCTCTGTGTCCATCGCAGCCAGGTTCCGAAACATCATCGTAGTCGGACTCGTAAAGCTCTCGCCAAGCGAGATCGTTGGAAACTCCAGCGGAATGCCGCCGCCCATCAATACTCCCCGCTTTACGGCTTCGATAATGGGACCAAAATGGGTATGGCATCGATTCACCTCGCTCTGTGTGTTGCAGATGCCGATCGTCGGCTTTTCCCAGTCTTTTTTCGTATGGCCCATATGGCGGGCGAACGCCTGCCTTAGAAATACGCTGAATCCTTCATCTCCATATGAAGCGGTTTGTTTTCTGTCTTTTGCCATAAGCGTGCATCCTCTCTGTTACATTGACTTGCTGCGTGACAGCTCGATGATTCCTTCGGTTACCTTCGTTCCGTCTTCCTTCGATACTTTCAACGTAAATAATTTCTCTTCTTCTGTTTCTGCCGGCATCCATTCTATAAATAATGCTTCCTCAAGGAATACTTTGCCGGTGAACCGCGTTTGAAAATACGACACGTGCCAGCCGTTCTCCAGGAGCGGAATAAAAGGAATAGACGTGCACGCCATCGTCAGGAGACCATGCACGATGACGCCGGGCAGGCCGTTTGCTCTGGCCTGCTCCTCATCTATGTGGATTCCATTTAAATCACCGGAAGCCCGGGCATAGGCCTGTACCTGTTTCTTAGTAAAGCCGGGCACTTTCATACAATGCTCATCGATGCTCGTACTATTCATTCCGGCACTCCTTCCACGTGACGCCCGGCTGTTTTCCAGACGAGGACACGTTTTGAAATAAACACGGTATCAGCGGCGCTGTCTTTCCCGATCTGTGTCAGGTAAATGAATGCCATTTTCCCGCTTTTTCCATTTTTACGGACGACCTTTTCTATTTGCTGCGAACACTGCAGTATTTCGTCCACTGCGAGCGGCCTGCGGTATTCGTATTCCTGCTCGGCGTGAATCATGCCGGCATCCGGCCAGGTCAGCCCCTGAATTTCCCCAAATGAAAACGAACGCACAAATGTCGGCGGGACATGACCTGCTGCTTTGTCGTAAAAACCAAGGGCCTGCTTAAATTGTTCTACTTTTTCATTAGACACCTTATTTTCAACTATTGTTGAGGGTACGTTCAGAAAATCTTCCCAATACATGACGAGCTTCATCCTTTCTGCCGTATAAAAAAAGGAAAAGGCTGTCAGCAGCAACAGCCTTCACTTCATTGGAACAAATGTCCTGTATTAGTCAAGAAGACCTTCTTCCTCATAATATTGTTCTGCACCCGGATGGAATGGAATGTCCCCGGATCCTTCGTCAAAATTTTCTATTTCAAACTGCTGGAACGTCTCGTGGCTGGAATGCAGGTCTTCAATGTTTTCCCACATAGCTTTCGTAATATCGTAGGCTACTTCATCGGACATGGAAGCATCCGCTACAATAAAGTTCTGCATCGCTGTGGTATGCACGTCTTCTTCCTGGCCTTCATAGGTTCCGGCTGGAATGGTTTCATCAATATAGAAGTCATACTCATCCAGCATTTCCTGACGCTGTTCATCGTCAATGCTTGTCAACACACCGTTAGCTGTGCTGATCATTTCGCTTACAGCCGAAGTCGGCACACCACCGTTAATGTTAGCCCCGACCACCTGATTGTTTCTCATCAAATCCGTGGCTTCCGGGAACGCACCGAAGTTGGCATTAATATCATCAAACGTCAGATCATACGCCCCGAGAATATGCTGGGACGCAATTTCCGTTCCACTGCCTGTTGCTCCCGGTGCAAAGTTTTCGCCTTCAATATCAGCGATCGATTCAATCCCTGCATTTTCACGCATTACGACATGATTGTAGTTCGGGTAGACACCGGCAAGAATGCGTACATCTTCGTACTGCTCTCCTTCAAATCCATTTTCGCCCTCATAGGCATCCTGGAGGATGTTACCCATTACAAATCCGGCATCTGCTTCCCCCTGCGCCATAAAAATCATATTCTGCACGCTTCCATTGGAAGACTGTGACGATGAGGATACGCCGTCCACTTCATTGGACCAGAAATTAGCAAGCGTTGCTCCAAGCGGGTAATACAGACCGGTCTCACTGGCTGTCGCCAGGTTGATGTGCGTATCTCCTTCTTCGCCTTCATTGTTTGCTTCCCCGTCTCCGCCATCGAGACCGCCTTCACCGGACGCGTCGTTTCCGCCCGCTTCTTCTTCCCCGCCGCCGTTGCCGGACTCTTCTCCTCCGCCGCCTCCGCAGCCTGCTATTAACGCCAGTCCTACTGCCATGGTTACTGCTGGAAATACTCTCTTCGTAGACATCTTTTTCATCATAAAACTCCCCTTTTTCTTTATAATGTTGTGAAACTTAAAGATTTACTCTTTCACTGCCTGACACAGGATCTGCTGACTCTTTCGGCTGTTTCGCCTGGATCGGCTTCACTTTCTGCCAAACCATAATACCAATAAGCAGGGCAATACCTACCAGGTCCCATATAAACGTTGGCTCCACAAGAAGGAAAGCGCTGACAAAAAGAATGAGACGCTGTATGACACCAGCTCTGGTCAGCAACCAGCCCTGCAGGCCTGCCGCCAAAGCGATAACACCAATCGTTGCTGTAACTGCGGCGAGAATACTTGCCGAGTAGCTGGCGCCGTCAAACAGCAGCACCGGATTGAATAGGAAGAAGAACGGAATGATAAAGCCGGTTATTCCGATTCTGACTGCCGTGAGCGATACTTTGTTCGGTGAAGCGTTGGCTATACCTGCAGCCGCATAGGAAGCAAGCGCCACAGGCGGTGTGATATTTGATAATGCTGCGAAGAAGAAAGCAAACATATGCGCAACAAGTACCGAAGCACCCAGTTCCACAAGAAGCGGTGCTGACACGGTCGCTACGATAATGTACGCCGCTGTGGCGGGCACGCCCATTCCCATAATAATGCTGATCACCATCGTGAAAATACCGGCGATCAACAGGCTGTCTCCTGCGAGATTCAGTATGTTATTTCCAACCACCAGGCCGAGACTTGTAAGAGTTACCGTTCCTACAATAATACCAACAATCGCCGTTGCGACACCTACTGCTACAGCCGCCTTACAGCCATCTTCAATCGATTGGATAATTAATTTAAAACTCATTCTGGTCGATTTTCTAAACGCACTGACCAGAACAGTGGCAAACAGTGCAAATACCGCGGCATACGTTGGCGTTGTACCAATAACCAGTAAGTAGACTAAAACAGCCAGCGGTACAATTAAGTGTCCTTTGCTTTTCAATACGCCTATGGCGGAAGGAATATTTTCTTTGCTTATCCCGGACAATCCCAGGTTTTTCGCTTCAAAGTGAACGACCATAAATACGGTGACGAAATACAGCAGGGCCGGAATGACAGCGGCGAGCATAATCGTTGTATAAGGTACACCAATAAACTCTGCCATAATAAAGCCGGCTGCCCCCATAACAGGCGGTGCGAACAATCCACCGGTGGAAGCAACAGCTTCCACCGCGCCGGCGAAATGTTTTTTGTAGCCTGTTTTTTTCATCAGCGGAATGGTGACGGTACCGGTCGTTACGACGTTTCCAATCGCACTTCCGTTTACCATGCCCATCAGACCGCTTCCGAGGACGGCTACTTTTGCCGGGCCGCCGGCGGTACTCCCCGCTATAGTAAGGGCCAGATTGTTAACGAAATCGGTAAAGCCGCTGTTTTTCAAAAAGGCTCCAAACAGTACGAACATAAACACAAAGGTGGTGAACACGCCGAGTGCAATACCGAAGATTCCCTGGGCGCCCCAGAACATGGTGTCAATTGTTCTTGTGATCGTAAAGCCGCCGTGGCTGAATGTCCCCGGCATGTACGGTCCTGCGAAGATATATGTGAGGAAAACCGCTGCGATGATGGAGAGCGTGTTTCCAACAACACGTCTGCTGGCTTCGAATAGAAACAGTGTTCCAACGGCTCCCATAATAAAGTTCCAGTCTGTCCGGTGGAAGCCTCCCCATTCTCTGGCAAACGTTTCATAAATAGAGACGAAATAAATGACGGCGGTTACAGAACCAATAATACAAATGAAGTCCCAGACCGTGGGCAGCCTTCGCGCTCCCCTGCTTTTCTTTGAGGCGGGAAACAGCAGAAAAGCCATTAGGAAAAGAAAGCCAAGCGTATAGGCTCTAAGAATAAGAGCCTCCATGGCTCCGAAGCTGTTGAAATATACGAGCATGAATGCCCAGGCGATACAAATGGCGGTAATCACCCACTTCATAAAGCCGGTATAGCTTCTCATCTTGCCTTCTTCATCCAGAATTTCCTTCTGCTTATGCTGCTCCTCTTCCATTGCTGCTGTACTTTTATCACTCATGTTCATGTCCCCCTTTCGATTGTGATTTATTTTATTCGAACGGCCATGCGGGCAGTGTTTTACGTAACGGTTTGTCTTCGTTGTACCCTAAGGCGTAGCGTGCCTGCATCACTGTATGAATTTCCCGTGTACCTTCATAAATCACAGGAGCTTTGGAATTCCGCAGGTACCGCTCCACCGGATATTCGTTGGAATAGCCGTAGGCTCCGAAAATCTGAACCGCGTCATTTGCGGCTTCGTTGGCAAAATTACAGGACTGCCATTTGGCCATCGAGGTTTCCCTTGTATTCCGCTTCCCTTCGTTTTTCAGGCTGCCTGCTTTAAATACGAGTGCGCGGGGCTCATCTGCAGGCCGGCTTCCATATTCGCAATCATCTGCTGAACGAGCTGATGTTTTCCGATTTCTTTGCCGAACGTTTTCGTTCATGGCAGTAGTTTACGCTTGCTTCAAGTGACGCCATAAGAAGACCGCATGCACCTGCCGCTACAGTGATCGGCCGTTGTCGAGAGCGCTCATCGCTATTTTGAATCCTTCGCCTTCTTCTCCGATCAGGTTTTCTTTCGGTACTTTAATATCCTCAAAGAATATTTCACCGGTGTTTCCGGCACGGATACCGAGCTTTTCCTTAATCGCTTTGGAAGAAAAAACCATCCATGTTCCGATCGATAACAAATGCCGATAATCCTTTGTGGCCGGCGCTCTTATCCGTGTAGGCAAATACGAGAAAATGATCGGCGTAATCACATAAAGAAATCCATGTTTCGATCCGTTTAAAATGTAGGAATCGCCGTCTTTCACGGCAGTGGAGTTCATCGCGCTACGTCTGAGCCGGCATTGGGTTCCGTTAAGCCGAATGCTGCGATTTTTTTCGCCTTTGGCCTGCGGTGTAAGTATTCGTTCCTTTTGTTCTTCTGTTCCCCATTGGAGAAGGGTCATGCTGTTTAATCCGGTATGCACAGAAACAGCGGTCCGATAGGCGTATCTCCGCGTTCCAGCTCTTCACAGGCAATGGCAAGCGTATTGTAGTCCATGCCGCTGCCGCCGTATTTTTCCGGGATGCAGATGCCCATCATCCCGAGTCCGGAAAGCTTTTCCAGAATTGCCGGCTGGAATTCCCCTTTTTCATCCCACTGCTGGATATAGGGACAATTTCTTTATCAACAAAATCCCGAAGCATGTTCTTTACCATTACCTGTTCGTCTGAGTAGTTAAAATCCATCAAATCGCTCCCCGTAATCGTATTAGTAAAGCGCTTACATATTTTAGGTAAAAAGAAAACGCCGGTCCTCTCCTGGTTACTCCATGCAGAAAAATCGTGCAGGAAGACAGAGCGGACTGGCGTTTGGATCCGAGATTCACTTCCGGCAAAAGAAGCGAGTCGAAACTTAACAATCCATAATCATCTTTAATAGTTATAATGATAGTCAATACAGCTTTACATGTCAATATGAATTTGAATACTCTTTCTTTTTAAATCACACATTGGATCCAATCCAGCCATTAGGCGTCTTTTGGCACCGGTCCGGCTTCCATGAGAAGTTCCACTAAATGCACAGCCCGCTGCCTCGTGCCTGCCCGCTCGGCTCCGTACTTCATCTGCAGCAGGCAGCCGGGATTGGTCGTGACAATCGTGGACGTCTTTGTGCTGCCGGCATCTTTCATTTTCATGTCAAGAATCTTCATGGATGATTCATGCTGCACAAGATTATAGACACCTGCCGATCCGCAGCAGAAGTTGGGATCGTTCATCTCCTCCAGCTCAACGCCGGGAATCGCCTGCATGAGCGAACGCGGCGCGGCGTGACACGCTGCACGTTCGTCATATGGCAGGACGGCTGGTAGGTCACACGTTCTTCTACCGGTTTCGTAAAACGAAGGCTGTCGAGCTCCGCCAGCACCTGGGTAATGTCTTTTACCTTTTCCTTGAATGCTGTGGCACGTTCATGCCATACGGTTCCCTCTTCAAAGAGATGATCGTAGCGGACCATCTGTGCGCCGCAGCCGCCGGCGTTGTTTACAATGTAATCTACCTCCAGCTCCTCAAGCATTTGAATGTTCTGTTTCGCCAGTTCCACCGCTTTATCATGCCTGCCTGAATGCGCATGGAGCGCACCGCAGCACGTCTGCTCTTCCGGCACGACAACACCGGCTCCGGCTATCGCCAGCAGCTCCATCGACTGCTCGTTGATGGTAAAGAACATGCTGTCCATTACACAGCCGGTAAAAAAACGCAACCCGTGCTTTTCGGGCTGCTGCGCCGGACGGTAAACCGGACGCGCGCTGCGCTCTTTCGGAGACGGCTGGGGCGGCAGTACCTTTTCAAATTCTCCCATCGCAAGCGGCGCCAGCGTGGAGAGCCGCAGCTTCTGCGCTGCCTTCTGCAGACCGGTTTTCTGGTACAGCCAGGTCAGGTTGCCAACTGTATTCATTCCGCCTGTTGAAGGGATCAGCGTATCGAGCAGAGAATGCTCCAGTGTCCGCTGCAGCACGGGCTTTTGTTTATGTGTCTTCAATCACCCGTTTTGCGCCTTCCAGCATCTGGTCATACTGCACGTTGGTCGGGCAGACGGGCATGCACGCCATACAGCCGAGGCACTTGCCGACCGGTTCCTCGAGCTCCTCGAGACCGATCTTCCCTTCTGCCGCCAGCTTCATGAGCTGGATCCGGCCGCGCGGCGAATGCTTTTCCGTTTCCATCGTTTCGTACGTCGGACACGCAGGCAGGCAGTAGCCGCACTGCACGCAGTCAAAGGACTTCTCGTAGTTCATTCTCTCTTTCAGCGTACCTGGGTTACTCATCCGTTAACACCAGCCTCTGCCCGGGTTCGGCGAATATTTTGCCCGGATTCATAATCCCGTTCGGATCCCAGGCGTCTTTAATGCGCCGCATCATGTCAACACCGACCGCCCCGAGCTCTTGTTCCATAAACGAAGATTTCATCGTGCCGATGCCATGCTCCCCGGAGAGCGTCCCCCGAGAGCTATCGCCGCTTCGAAAATCTCCCCGACCGCCTGCTCCACCCGCTTCATTTCTTCCTGATCACGTTTATCACAGAGAATATTCGGATGCAGGTTGCCGTCACCGGCATGACCGAAGACGACGAGCGACACGTTATATTTCTCCTTGATTTCGGCAAGACGCGCGGTCATTTCGGGGATCCGGCTTCTTGGGACCGTTGCATCCTCCGATACTTTCGTCGGCTTAATTTTGGCAATCGCCGGCGACACCATTTTTCTTGCTTTCCAGATGGCGGCCGCAGCGGCCGGAGTTTCCGGCTCAATCACCTGCAGGGCATCAAGCTCTTTCATAATCGCACTCACCTGCCTGGCTTCCACCTGAATAGAAGGCTCATTTCCGTCCAGCTCAATCATGACAATCGCCGCTGCATCTGTCGGCAGACCGGACGGCTGATAGGCTTCCACCGCCTGCGCACAGGCCTGATCGATAAATTCCATTTTTGCAGGCAGAATGCCGGAGGTGAGCGTTTTGGAGATCGCTTCTCCGGCCGTTTCCATTGAGGCAAACGATGCCATAATTGTCTGTACGGCCGGCGGCTTTGGAATCAGCTTAAGCGTTGCTGCTGTAATCACCCCGAGCAGACCTTCCGATCCGACAATCAGCTTAGTCAGGTCAAAACCGGTGACATTTTTGATCGTACTGCCGCCGGTCTGCATGACTTTCCCTTCCGGGGTCACGACTTCGAGCCCAATAACATAATCTTTTGTTACCCCGTACTTCAAGCCGCGCGGACCTCCTGAATTCTCGGCCAGGTTGCCGCCGATCGTGGAGACATGCGCACTGCTTGGATCAGGGGGATACATCAGCCCGTGTTTTTCAGCTGCCGCATGAATAGCCGAGGTAAGGGTTCCCGGCGAGACACGGGCCGTTAGGTCGCCAGGTGTCACTTCGACAGAAGACGGCCACTGGCTCATATCAAGCACAATGCCTCCCTTTACCGGAAGCGGCCCGCCGCTCAGACACGTTCCCTGTCCCGCGCGGCGTGACCGGGACACGATACGAATTCGCCGTCTCCAAAACCGCGACTACTTCTTCGGTACTGCGTACCTGTACGACCGCCTCCGGCAGAAATTCCCCGAACGAACCGTCGTAGCTGTAGCTGTGCCGATCGGCCGTGCCGGTCTGAACACGATTCTTATCAATCCGCTGCTGCAGCGCTGTGATCCATTGCGCTTCCATAGCCTGTCCTCCTTCGTTCTTCGTCAAGTCGTCTCACGATTTCTTTACCAATTTCCAGACTTGCGGTTGCGGCCGGCGACGGGGCGTTGCAGACGTGCAGACTGTTGCGGCCCGGCACAATGTAGAAATCATCGACCATTTTTCCGTCTACGCTCAACGCCTGTGCACGGACTCCTCTTGGCCCCGGCACTAAATCCTCGGCCCGTACTTCGGGCAGAAGCTTCTGCAGGTTCTTCACAAATCTCTTCTTGTTCACCGAACGGATCATTTCTCCGGTCCCTTCTTTCAAATACGGACGCGCCAGCTTCCAGAAGCCTTTATAGAGCAGTACTTCGGACAAGTCCTTCCAGTTAATGTCGCTTTTCTTGTAGCCCTCACGCTTAAATCCGAGCACCGCGTTCGGTCCGGCATCAACATTGCCGTCAATCATGCGGGTAAAGTGAGCTCCCAGAAATGGAAAATCCGGATTAGGCACCGGGTAGATCAAATTGCGCACCAGATGGCGGCTCGATTCCACAAACTTGTAGTACTCTCCGCGGAACGGCACAATTTTCACATCCAGATGATAGCCCGCAAGCTTAGCCATACGGTCGCTCTGCAGGCCGGCGCAGTTGATTAAGTACTTCCCTTCGACCCGCCCTTTGTCAGTATCAACGGTAACGCCTGCATCATGCTCCTTGATTCCCGTTACCGCCGTTCCGCTTTTCACTTCGGCTCCTGCTGCCTGAACGAGTTCCGCAAGCTTGTTTGATACCTGCTTGTAGTTAATGATACCGGCGGTCGGCACGTGAATGGCGGCAATCCCGTTGACGTGGGGTTCTTTTTCATGAAGCTCTTCCTTATTAAGTCTGCTGATATTCAGTCCGTTTTCGAGGCCGCGCTCGTATAGATCGTTTAGGAACGGCAGCTCCTTTTCTTCCGATGCGACGATGACTTTGCCGCAGATATCGACATCAATACCGTGCTCTTCAGCGAAGATACGCATCGATTCATTACCCGATTTAGCGAGCCTTGCTTTTAAACTGCCCGGCTTGTAGTAGATGCCGGAGTGAATCACCCCGCTGTTATTTCCGGTCTGGTGCGAGGCGACCTGCTGCTCCTTTTCCAAAATAATGATCGAGGCTTCCGGTTTCTGCTTCGTTAACGCGTAGGCGGTCGATAATCCGACAATGCCTCCGCCGATAATAATATAATCTGCCATACTGTTTCCTCCTTTAATGGTCTACTCTCGTGTCTCCCAGTTTGCGCCGGGCATTCTCAAGATGGGTCCGCATCGCCGTGCGGGCCGCTTCCGGATCGCGCCTGCAGAACGCCTCATAAATAACCTGATGCTCTTCGTATACTTCCTCGCGTTTCTCCTGCCTGCCAACGTTCTGCGAAAGCGAATAGTCGAGCGCCTTCTGCAGAAGGCCGCTGACGTTGTTCATCGTCTGTTCCAAAAACGGATTGCGGGCCGCTTTTAAGATCACGCGGTGAAAGGAAAAGTCGGCCTGTGCTCCTACTTCCTTCTGATCGGCTACCGTTTTGGAAAATTCCTCAAGCGCCTCTTTCAGCTCATCTTCTTCTGCCGACGTGTGGCGGACAGCAGCAAAAGCCGCTGCCTCCACTTCAATGACGCTCCGCATTTCCAGAAGATCATGGACTTCTTCAACTTTTACGACGTCATACGGAATCTGCTCAAGCATATCAACGAGCGGCACGGCATTCACGCGGCTCCCGCCGCCCTGTCTTAATTCGACAATACCGCTTGCTGACAAAATACTTAGAGCCTCCCGGATCGGCGCCCGGCTCACACCGAATTGGCGGGCAAGCTCCATTTCGGACGGCAGCTTTTCCCCTGCCGGAAATTCTCCGCTTTTGATGTTGTCTTTAATCCGCTCCAGCACTTGGCTGGATACCTTTTTGCGATCGATAATGGAATCCATTGGGTACCTTCCTTTCTTTTAAAATGAAATAAACTTGTCATGTTGTATGACAAGTTTATCACATTATTCAGCAAATTCAGCAATTAATTTCTAGTTATATTGTAGTAGAAATAGTTTTAATTGAAGTAAAAAATTCTTTCGCTGCTTTCCCCTGCTCTCTTGAATGGGAACTGGAGTCTTTCATTCCTCCAAACGGAACATGAGGTTCAGATCCTGTTGTTTCACCATTTACTTTTATCATTCCAGCATCTACTTTATCAGAAAAAATAACTGAATTTTTAATATTATTTGTAAACACTGCTGCACTCAATCCAAATCGTGAACTGTTAGCCTTAGTGATTGCGTCTTGTAATCCAGATGTTTTCATTAGTACAATTACCGGTCCAAAAATCTCCTCTTCAACAATTGCCATACCTTCTTTTCCATCTTCAAAAACAGTTGGCTCGATATAAAATCCTTCTTCTCGTAATTCATTAGTTAAAGATTTTCCTTCATATATTAATTTCGCCCCTTCTTTTTTTCCTTTTTCAATATAGGCAAGAACGGAATCATATTGACTTTTTGTAGCGACCGGACCCATGTATGTGTCCTCATCCATTCCATTTCCTACTTTTATCGCTTCAATGTGTTTAATTATTTTTTCTTTTGTTTTTTCATAAATTGATTCTTGAATATACACACGACTAGTGGCAGTGCATTTTTGACCTGTATGTTTCATCGCTGCATCTACTGTCATTTTTGAAGCTTGATCTAAATCAGCATCTTCCAATATAACTGAGGGGTTTTTCCCGCCCATTTCCAGTTGATATTTAATTCCTCTTTCAACTGCTCCTATCGCAATTCTTTTCCCTGTTGGATTAGATCCTGTAAAAGAAATTCCCTTGATATGATCGTTTTCGACTAAACCCTCTCCTATAATGGAGCCTTTTCCTGTTACAGCATTTAATACACCAGCTGGCAGGCCTGCTTTTTCGAACACTTCCACAATTTTTAATCCAGTAATCGCTGATTCCGAAGCCGGTTTGAAGACAACTGTATTTCCATAAATTAAAGCAGGCGCTATTTTCCATATTGGTATAGCAATAGGAAAATTCCATGGAGCTATTATTCCTACCGCTCCTAGAGGAACTCTTTTCGTGTAAAGCATAGTTTCACTATCCGCTGATGGAATAACCTCTCCTATTTGCTGCATGCCTTCTCCGGCATAATATTTCAGAATAGCTATGCTTCTTTTCACTTCTCCTTTTGTTTCAATAAATGTTTTACCCATTTCTTTAGTAGCTGTCTCGGCAATTTCTTCAACCATTTTCTCCATTTCTTCAGCTGCTCTGTATAAATAGCTGCCTCTCTCTATATAAGATAAAGAAGACCATGCTTCAAAAGATTGATCTGCAGCTATTATCGCTTCTGAAAGATCTTCTTTTGAAGAGCTTTGAAAGTTTCCAACTGCTTCTAATGGGGCAGCCGGATTTCTACTTTCAATAGTGTTTCCATTCAAAGCTTCTTTCCAGCTTCCATTAATAAAATTAAAATATTTTTTAGTCATTATTATTCATCCTTTCACAATTATTATTTTATTGGAGAAAATGATGCCGCATACAGCATTTTTGATTCTTGTTTTTCCAGCATGTCAAAGGCTTTAGGTACAAATTTCTCAGTCCAATCTTTATCCTCATAGAGTTGTTTTCTTTTTTCTTTTCTCACATCAAGGCTTTCATATTCCCAAATGTGTATTACTTGATTTAATTCTCCAATGTCTGTATACCACCAGCCAACTAATTTAGCGTATTTAGATATGATTGGAAACCCAACTTCTTCAAAATGATCAAGATATTCATTCACTTTACCGACTTTAACTGTATAAGTTCTCATTTCATAAAACATGGAAAAACCCCTTTTCAAATTATGAATTTACTAGAAATGTAGAAATTTGTGGCCAGACGATTAATAGCAGCAGGTTGATAATTAAGACTCCCAAAAATGGAAGAACGCTTATGACGATTTGATTAAAACTTACATTACCCAAGCTTTTAGCTACGAATAAATTCACTCCTAGAGGAGGTGTTAATAAACCAATTGCTAAATTAAAAACCATAATGACTCCAAAATGCAGCAAACTCACATCATATTGGGCTAGAATCGGTAACATAATTGGCACTATTAAAATAATAGACGCATTTAATTCCAAAAAAGTTCCAATCAATAGAAGCATCATTGCGATTACCAATAATAGAACCAGACTATTTCCTGGAGAATTGCCAACCAACGAAGAAATTTGCGCCGGGATTTGTTCAGTGGTCATTATCCAGTTCATCAGGCTGGCAGTAGCAATGATAAATAAAACCATCGCTGACAATAAACCCGCTTCATTAAAAGTTGCTTTAAGATCCTTTAGTTTAATGCTCTTATATATAAACATTGATACAAGCAATCCATACATACAGGCAACCGCTCCAGATTCAGTGGGAGTAAATAGTCCTCCATATATCCCTCCTAAGATAATAATGGGCATAATCAAACCCCAGAAAGAGCGCCTTACATTTACTAAAACATTTTTTAATGTACTTTTTTCTGTACCTTTATATCCTTTTATTCTTGAAATAATATAACTGTAAATAATTAAAGAGACACCCATTAACAAACCTGGTACAATCCCCGCGATGAATAGTTCTCCCACGCTGACTCCCGCTGTGACTCCATAAGTGATAAAAGGAATACTGGGAGGAATTATGACTCCAGTCGTTCCACTAGCAGCGATAAGAGCAATTGAAAAGCGTTTATCATATCCTGCTTTTACCATTGCGGGTACCATGATGGTACCTATAGCAACTACTGTAGCAGGGGCAGAACCTGATATTGCAGAAAAGAACATGCTTGCAAGCACTGCTACAATAGCATAACCTCCAGTTATTGAACCAACCATGCTGGAAGCTAAATCTACAAGTCTTTGAGATATTCCTCCCTTCTCCATAATTTTTCCAGCTATCATAAACAAAGGAATAGCCATGAGCGAATAGGTATCTAAACCAGTAACTAATCGTTGTACTGCAATAAAACCATCTACATTTGCTGATAATAATGCTATCAGTGAAGCAAAAGCTATACTAATTGCTAGTGGCACATTCAACAATATAAACAACGCCAATAGTACAAATAATACTATAGCCAATAAATGTCACCTCTTCTCTAATCAATTTTCATAGCATCTTCTGACTCTATTTCTTCTTTGTAAATAACATCTCTTACAAATAAAATAATGAGCCTGCTCATCATCATAAAACTTCCCACAACAACAGATAGATAAAGCCAGTACATAGGAAGCTGCATACCAGGAGATAATTGATTAGTTGCTGCAATGTTAATGATATAAGGTAAGCCTACCCATAAAAGACTTAAACAAAATAATATAGATATGCTGTAACTGATAGCACGAACATACTTTTTCTTTTTCTCTGATAAATAAATAATAAGGATGTCTACTGTAATGTGAATCCCCTTTTTAATTCCGTAACTGCCCCCAATAAAAGTAGCCCATATTAAAAGGTATCTTGGAAGCTCCTCACCCCATGCAATTCCTTCCTGAAAAATGTAACGGTTTAAAAGGCTGAAAAAATTAGCTCCAAGCATAAGTACTAAAAGTAAAAACAGAAGATTTTCTTCAATCCAAGTTTGAACTCTATCAATATTATTGATGAGCTTTCTCAATACACTTCACTCCCCCTCCTACTCCTTTTCACTTACTTCTTTTTCTGCTGCTTCAATTGCTTCAAACAGTTCATCTACTAACTCATCTCCTAAAATACTGCGGTATTCCTCAATTACCGGCTGCGTTTTTTCTTGGAATTCTTCCTTCTCTTCATCTGTGAGTTCTATAATCTCAACTCCAGCTTCCTCAATAACCTCTAGTCCTTCTTCCACCTGTGTACGATTTCTACTTCTTTGATCATCACTCCATGTATCTGCTTCTTCTTGAACAATGGTTTGTATATCTTCCGGCATTGACTCATAATAATCATTATTTATTATGAGCGTGAATGTATTATAGAAATGACCATCCAATGTCAAATATTGATTCACTTCATAGAAACGCATACTTTCAATTAAAGAAATAGGATTTTCCTGCCCATCGATTACTCCTTGCTGTAAGGCACTATACACTTCGGAAAATGCCATAGGATTCGGTATCGCTCCAAGAGCTTCTACTGTTGCCATATGAGCAGGATTTTCTTGTGTCCTGATGGTCAGACCAGTTAGATCATCTGGTTCCTCAATGGGCCTTTGACTATTAGTAAAGTGCCTCACTCCATTTTCTCCCCACGCTAATCCTCTTACACCCGTTTCTTCAAGCAGCAGGTCCAGTATCTGATCACCATAGTCACTATCTAAAACTTCATAAGCAATTTCTTCATTTTCAAAAATAAATGGTAAATCAAATATCATCATTTCTTTAAAAAATCCCGGGAAAGGACCACTGGATAATGCAGCCATTTCTACAGAGCCAAGCTGAACATTTTCTAATTGTGCTCTTTCACTACCAAGTTGACTTGCAGGATACGTTGTGACTTCAACTAATCCATTGCTCCGTTCTTCGACATTGTCTTTAAATACTTGAAGAGATTCTTCAAGGCGATCATTAGATGCAGGTGATGAATGTGCAAGTTGAATTTGGTAGACTTCTTGGCCTTCTACCTCATTCTCTCCTTCACCATTACTATCTCCACAAGCTGTTAATAAAAATAGTGTCAATGTTAAAACCATAGGTATTACTGCTTTTGGCTTCATCTTATTACCCCCCTAATTAGTTGGAAGCCTCTCATAATACGCATTTGTAATAATTTGTTCTATATCTTTAGATTCTGTGAGTCGAGGATTAACTTTGATATTTGCACTGCTCATGGAATCTTCTACTATTTTAGACAACTTATCTAAATTCACTCCCAACTCTTTTACATTTGAAGGTATATCTAACAGTTTGTTTAGTTCTATAACTTTACTCAAAGCTTTTTGAGAAGCTTCATCTTCAGAAAGGTTGACCACGTCTTCTCCTAAAGCTATTGCAATATCTTTCATTTTGCCAGGGCAGGCTGGTAAATTAAATTTTAGAACATAAGGCAAAATGACAGCGTTTGCAATTCCGTGCGGAATGTTAAATATTCCTCCAAATGAATGAGAGATCGCATGCACATTACCTAGTCTTGATTGAGAAAAAGCAAATCCTGCTATCATTGAAGCTTCCATCATGTTACTTCTGCTAGAGATATCCGTACCTACAAAATACGACTTCGGGAGGTTATCTTTAATCATTCTTATTGCTTGCAGAGCTAGTGCTTGACTGATTGTATTAGCCTCTTTAGATACATAAGATTCTATAGCGTGGGTTAAAGCGTCCATTCCAGTAGCAGCTGTAATAGAGGGGGGCAGGATAACGTAAGCAAAGGATCAAGTATGGCTAACTCAGGATATAAGTAAGGGCTTACAATAACTGCCTTAAAAAAAGTTTCGTTATTTGTAACAACTGTTGAAGCTGTAACTTCACTGCCGGTTCCAGCTGTTGTAGGAACAGCTATAACCGGTAATGGAGGTTCTTTCAATTTATTCAGCCCTTCATAATCTAATATATTTCCACTGTTAGTAGCCATTGCAGCAATTGCTTTAGCAGTGTCTATACTGCTGCCTCCTCCTATTGCTAAAAGCGTATCCGCTTCTGTTTTTTCTAGGAATTCCAATCCAGTTTTTATTAATTCTGCATTTGGATTCGGCTCTACTTCATTAAATACCTCAAATTCTATATTGCTTTCTTTTAATGAATTTTTAATATCAATTAGAAGCCCTGCCTGTTCAACACCAATGTCTGTAACAATCATCAATTTGTTTTCCAAATACGGGATCAATAATTCACTAATTAATTTTGTTTTACCTTTTCCAATCTCGAGCTTAGTGGGCATATAAAATGAATAATCACTTCTCATGTTCTTCCTCCTTTTTTATTGTGTATGACCTTTTACATCCTTGATTACCATTTCTAAATGATAGTGCATTGCACGTTGTGCTTCTATCGGATTATTCTTCTTTATAGCATTGTATATGTTCACATGTTCCTGGATAAGTGTTTCATTTCTATGAGGAATCTGCATCGAAAAAACAATAGAATCATATAAACCTTGCATAATTCTTCCGGAGATAAGTTCAAGAGAGTTTACCATCATTAAGTTTGAACTTGCTTCAACAATTTGATGGTGAAAACTAAAATCCTCATCCATTTCATAATGATTTTTTTTGAAATTATTACCAAGTTCTTCTAGTAAACGCTCCATATTCTGTAGTTGGTCATTGGTTCTCCTGGATGCGGCATAATAAGCAGATTGACTTTCTATACCTTGTCGCAATTCTAACAGTTCAATTAAATAGTCTTTTGTTTCTATTTGAAAGATATTCGACATTTTTTCTAATAAATGGTCTTTTGTATAGGGAACTAAAAAAATTCCTACACCTGGCTTAATTTGAACAACTCCTTCAGCTTCCAGAACACTAATTGCCTCTCGAATAGAACTCCTGGAAACATCAAACAAGTTAGTTAACTCTCTTTCAGAAGGCAGCCTTTCTCCCGGCTTCAAATCACCTGTTTTTAAAGCCTCTTTTATTTTTTCGATTACCACTCTATATACTCGTTGCTTTTTAATAGGACTTTTTTTCATAGATTCACCCCTCTTCTAATAAATAGTAGTCATCTTTTAATGCTATGACTTATTTAATTTCAACTGCTGATTCTCATTATGCGGTCATGTGGTCTGACCAGTCAAGAGTTTTTTGAGAATTTTCTAAAAAAACCAATACAGGTCGTATTTTTTAAATTTTGCACCGGCTTCACTTAATAGTGCTGAATACAAAAAACTCCCTGGTTAAAGGGAGCGCATCTATATTTCTACTTCACATGCACTATTAAACGCCATATCCGCCGTGATCCTGCATGAGTTCATATATTTTCCGGGCGGTGTTCACGTTTCGTACCGTCATTTGCTTATAAGCTTTTGTTCCAACGATTCTTGCCATGCCGCTTTTCGTTACGTGCTGCTTATCCACAGACCAGAGAACCGCTCCCGGCACATATGTCACCGTGTCGATATTCGGCTTAATAACCAGGTTTTCCAGGATGGACGCGTCATCAACTTCTTCCCATAAAAACATTACGTCGCTTTTCATGGTTTTATCATTTTTCCAGGCAGCAGGGACAGCCTCCATAATTTGTCTAACCTCATCGATATGGCGGACGAGCACTTTGATCTGCAGCCCGAAATCAGTATAAATAGCTTCAGCCAGCGTATCAGACAGTTCCTCTTTCGACAGGCTGTGATTTGAAAAAATGATGTTGCCTGTATTAATGTAGGTAACCACATCAATCATTCCGGCCTTCTCGAATGTCTGCTTCAGGATTTTCATGTCTACTTTATTTTTCCCGCCTACGTTAATTCCTCTTAGAAGCGCGACATACACCATAGCCAGCCTCCCTTTACTTTTTTTCCTCGAAACAGTTAAAGCAATAAAGCTTTTCATTCTGAAATATTCCGTTTAAAAATCCGTCCAGACAGTATATCTCTTTTTGACAGATAGTACATGTTCCCACCAGTTCTTTCATCAAGACCGCTCCTTCTCCCAAATAGTACGGAACTGCTTTTATTAGATTCTATATTAATATGTATTTTAAATACACATTAATATAGTACATTATCTGACAATTTAGTTGTAGACTCTCCTCCTATCCAATAAGGTAAATATCAGGAGCCAAAGCCAAAAAGCGAAGGGGGTTTTTATAGTGAAATTTCTTATAGCTCTTTACCGATTCTGGACCAAAAAAGAAACGGCACCTTATGATTCCTTACACACCGCAGAAGCTTACATCGGCAGCGAAAAGTACTGGAAGCCCAAAGTATAAAAGGCGTACTTACATCATAGAAAAACGCGAAAACCACCTGCAGCACAGCAGAAGGCCGGTCCAGGCAGACCGGCTTTTTGTTTGTCATTCTATACCATGTTATTTCGTATAAATATCAAAATGAAAGACCTCTTCTTTTACTCCTAGTGATTCATACAACGCCACAGCCGGCTTATCTTCTTTATCTGCCTGAATGAAAATGGCGGACACGCCGATCTCTTCTGCCTGCCTGAAAAGAAACTCCAGCAGGCGGGTGGCCGTTTTCTGCCGGCGGCAGCTTTCATCCACCGCGAGATCATACACATACATTTCGGCGGTTTCCCGCTCCAGTTTGTCGAATACGTAGGCGGTGAGGGCACCAATCACTTTATCTTCCACTACAGCTGTACAGACGATGACGTGATCCTTCACGAGCTGTTCGAGCAGGTAGTTATCGGAAGGCCTGCGCTGCCTATACATCTCTTCCTCTTTGAATGCATCGGCATACAGCTCATTTACCTGTTTCATCTGTTCCAGGCCGATGCTGTCCGCCTGAAGCCGGTAAAACTGAAGGTTTTGGCTGTTCATCGCAACTCAGTCCTCCTGTTTTTTCAGAAATATTGGATAACTTAACTTTCTATTGTCTTTTTTATTCTATAATAGACAGAAAAGGAGTGTTCTGTATGAAAAAGGAAATCATGATCATCCGCACCAGTGCTCAGATTGGCGGCGACTGATGCGGCGGTCTTGCTGATGACGGGTTCATCAATATGACAGAAACCTTTCAGGACGTCCGCTCCGACATGGAAAAGCTTGGTACCGTCTATCGGGCCATTTACGATACGTACGGCGATTCCGTATCGATCACGTATTTAGATCCGCGCAATACATCGGCTATTCTTGTATACTTTCTACGCCATTGGCGATTTTCCTGCATCAGCTTTTTTCAGGCCATCTGCCTCTTTTTTACAAAGGCGCACCCTAACACGATTTTCTATAACGGCCATATTCTTAATCCTTCTGCAGCGCTTGACCGGAATGACATTTTAGAAAAATTAGCTTCTTATTACAAATAAAAAAGCTCTCTGCTTTTTCATCACAGAGAGCTTTCGCTGTTCTATGCTTTTATCCATTCGGCATCAATAGGAATACCTGCTGCCTGAAGCGTCGTGTATACCGGGCAGCGCGCATCGGTTTTTTCCTTAAGCTCTTGAATGCGTTTGTCGCTCTCGTCGGTTTGCACGGAAGCTTTGATGGAAACGTGCTGGAAATACGGCACGACATCCGCCTGGCCCATTAATCCGCGGGGGTCAATTTCCCCGTTCACTTTAAAATCAATACCTTTCAAATCAAAGTCTATTTCTTTAGCTACCATATTCGCCACGACATTTTCACAGCCTGCAAGAGAAGCCAGCAGCGTCGATAAAGGATCGGCGCCTTTGTCGTCTCCCCCCATATTGGCCGGCTCATCAATAACGAGAGTGTGGTTTTTCGCCTTTAGTTCCGTACTCATCTTTTCGGATTGTCCTGTTACTTCAAATGTCATTTTTTCACTCATGGTATCTCTCCTTTTTATTTGTTTATATATTCATCGTAACGTGTTTTTCTTTTTCTATCATTCCTGGCAGTTTATACTTACAGGAAAAAGAATTGAAACAGTGCAGATTATTCAGATAAACAGTAGACTGGATGTAGCTCGATTTTAAAAAGATAAAGGCATGAAAAGTGAGAGGAGAATGACATATGTCCGATAAACCTAACATATCAAGTCGAAAGCGACTTCGCTTCGTTCCTGCTGCGGCTCTCCTGACCGCTTTATTCGTAAGCGGCTGTGCGCCGGAAGAAGAGAGTGAAAATGAAAACCCTCCTGCTGATGAAGAAAATACAGAAAATGAAAATGAGGAAGAAATGGAGGAAGAAGCCGGTTCCCCTGATACCCCCTCCTCCTATGGTGTAAGCGCCGGACACCCTGATGCAGTCGAGGCCGGTATGGAAGTGCTCGATCAGGGTGGAAACGCGGCCGATGCCGCTGTTGCAGCAGCTTACGCTGTCTCCGTGGTGGAACCTTTTGCCTCCGGTATCGGCGGCGGCGGTTCCGTACTGATTCAGGAGCAGGGCGAAGCTCCAGAGGCCTATGATTACCGGGAAGTAGTACCCGAAACAGGTATCCCCTCCTCTGACATTGGCGTACCGGGCTTTACGGCCGGCATGGCAGCGTTTCAATCGAACCACGGCACAGCCGACTGGTCCGACCTGCTTGAACCAGCCGTTACGCTGGCAGACAGCTCCGAGGTATCCGGACTTTTGGCCGATCAGCTGGAGTCGGGCGCAGGCAGTCTTCCTACTGCAGAGCTCCGTCATTTGTATTCAAATGGGGTGCCGCTCGAAGCCGGCAGTACGATGGAACAGGCCGAGCTCGCAGATACGCTGCGGGATATCCGTGATAACGGAGGCGGCGGCTTCTATGAAGGAGAAGCAGCTGAGTCACTGGCTTCGCAGATAGAAGGGCTCGATACCGCCTCTCTGGAAGCATTTGAAGTAGGCCGCTACGAGCCTTCCATCGGCACGTTT